>SFEK01000050.1 GCA_004557285.1 Bacteroidales bacterium
GCAAACTCGTTTCCCCCCAATCATTATACATTATATATTATAATTTGAAATCTACGCCAATGCCAATCACACGGTTGGTGCGAGTGAAACAGTCGGCGGTGGGCAGTCCGCCCACTTCGTAGGTTTTCTTGTAATCGTCGTAGAGTGTCTGGAACCAGGCAGCATTCACCTTGATTTTTTCCGTAACGTTCACACCCACACCAAGCCCATACGAATAGGAGCTCACGTTGAAGCTGATGTCGTTCATGCCGTCGTCCTTGAAATCATATTGTGTGCGCTGCACACCGGCACTCACCTGAATGCGATGGTTGATGTCGTATTCAGCACCGAAGAGGTATTCGTTGGAGTCGCCCAGCATGTTTTTGGTGTATTGCTTGGTGTCTACGTCGAAATAATGGTGATAGCCCGCCATCACCCTCAACGAGGGCAATAGTTCATATTGAGCACCCACGGTGAGCATGGCTGGCGAGTCTTCTGCCACACGCTTGCCGTCGGCATATTTGTCGAGCATGCTGATACTCTTGGCGCTCTCGCTGTTGGCCGACTTGTTTTTCAGGCGCATCTTTGTCTTGAATTCGTATTTGGCGGCAAGGTTCAGGCGGCCTGCCTTGTAGTCGATGCCGATGATGGGAGCCACGCCCCATCCCGTCTGGTCGCAGTTCAGTTCGATGTCTTGTGTCTGTACGCCCAATGCTGTAGCTGCCGTGGCAGCGGCGGTGAGCTGGTCGCGGGCAGCGGTATTGCCCATTTGCTCCATCATGCCTGCATAATAGTTGAGGCTTGCGGCCAGTTCGGTGAAGTGTTGTGAGGCATTGACCATTTGAGATTGACCGCCGTCGATGTGCTCGATGCTGATGTTTTTCACATAGCCATAATAGTTGGCCGAGCCATAGAGCAGGCGCAAACCACCATACACCGACAGGTTGTCGTTGAGTTTGTAGGCACCACCCAGGGTGAAACCGTAATAATACTGTCGGCCACGCATGTACGAGTCGTAGGCATAGCTGTTGCCCATGGCATGGTTGCCCATGCCCGGAATGCCTGCCGCTGCCAACTGCTGATACAGCTTGTTCACGCTTGGTGCGGCCAAGGCAGGGATGCCCGACACAATGCGCTCGAACGAACCGAGACCGTCGTCAAACTGGCATTTGCCGCCACCGCCGGTGATGGCGAAACCAAACTGCCAGCTCCAACGGCCCTTGTTCCATGCGGCCTGCACAGAGGGAATGATGGGCGCATCGGCATTGCCCTTGAAATGGTGGCTCTCGTTTCCGGGGTTTTCAGCGTTGAACACGAACAGCGGGAAGCGGCTGTCGATGGTTCTTGTCTGACGGGCATTCTGCAGATTCAACGAAAGGTGGAAGCCTTCGCCCAGGAAGATGACTCCTGCGGGGTTGCTATAGACACCGTCGATGCCTATGGCACCATCGCGTGCAATGTTTCTGAGAAAGTGGATGTTCTGGTTGGTGTTTGTCAGTGTGCCGCCGGCTTGAGCGGCAAGGGCCATGGTCGTCAGCAACGACAGGCAAGCCATTTTTGCTATTTTCATCTTAATTGTCTTTAAAAAATTGGTTGCAAAGGTAGGTAGATTGTTCTGAATTTCCACAATTGCACCATTCTCTTTTAATGTTTATTAATGATATAATAAAAAAATGCTGCACAAATCGTATGAAATGTGCAGCAAATGGGTGTATGTCCTACAACGAGCAGCAATCTATTCCCGCTTTTTCAGTTCGGGATAGGTGGTGCGTGTGTGGTAGATGGCTTTCAGGCGTTCGGTGAGCACCTGTTTGGCCACGGCGATGTCGTGGAAGGTGATGGGGCAGGTGTGGAAATAGCCCTCTTCCACCTGCTGGTCGATGAGCTTGTTGACCAAGCCCGAGATGCTCTCTTCGGTATATTCGGTCAGCGAGCGCGAAGCCGCCTCCACGGTGTCGGCCATCATCAGGATGGCCTGCTCGCGAGTGAAGGGGTCGGGCCCGGGGTAGGTAAACAGCGAGTCGTCTACCGGTTCGTCGGGATGCTCGTTCTTGTAGGAGATATAGAAATATTTGGTTTTTCCCATGCCATGGTGCGACTTGATGAAATCCTTGATCACATTGGGCAGGTCGTGTTTTTCCGCCAGTTTCAGTCCGTCGGTCACATGACTGATCACGATTTGTGCCGCATCGATGCGCGACATTTTGTCGAGCGGGTTCACGCCCACCTGGTTTTCTGTGAAGAAGGCCGGGTTTTTCATCTTTCCTATGTCGTGATACATGGCTCCTGTGCGCACCAGCTGCGCCTTGGCTCCAATCTTGTTGGCTATCTCTGCGGCAAGGTTGCTCACCATCACCGAGTGTTGGAAGGTGCCCGGGGCCACCTCGCTCAGCTGCCGCAGCAGGTCTTTGCTCGTGTTCGACAGTTCGATGAGCGTCACGCTCGATATGAATCCGAAAGTCTTTTCGATGACCAACATCAGAGGATAGGCAAAGAGCAGCAGCACGCCGTTGACGGCAAAATATTTGTAGATGCTGTTGTCCATGTCGTTGATGTCGTTGTCTTGCATCAGTTGCAGGGCAAGATAGATGGCACAGCTGCCGATGGTCACGAGCAGCGCCGTGCGGAACAGTTGTGCACGCTGCGAGAGTTCACGCAGCGAGTAGATGGCAATGAGGCCCGCCACGAGCTGCACGATGATGAACTCATACTGGTATTTCACGGCGGCGGCACAGATGAGCACCATGGTGACATGCGCGATGAAAGCTGTTCTTGAGTCCATGAACACACGGATGAAGATGGGTGCGATGGAGAATGGCAGCACATACACGCTCAGCAGGTTGTGCTCCATCATGAGCGACACCAGCACGGGAAACAGTGTGATCATGGTATAGATCATGGTGATGCTGCGCGGCTTGTCGAGATAGTCGCGGCGGAACAGCGTGATGTAGGTGGAAAACAGCAGGATGAGAATACTCACAAAGAGCACCTGTCCGGCAATGGTCGAGGGGATGGCCGTCACCGAGGCACTGCGCCGCTGTGTTTCCTTTTCAAACGAGTTGAGCACACGATAGGTATAGTCGTCCACGATTTCTCCCCTGTCGATGATTTTCTGTCCGCTGAGCACCATGCCGCTGGCCAGGGGAATGCCGCTCAGGATGTCGGCCTTCTCTGTTTCGCTGCGCTCCTCGTCGTAGGTCAGGTTGGGCAGGATATACTCGTTGAGGTTGCAACGCTGCAAGGCCGACCGCTCGGCGGCAATCTGCGGGTCGGCAAACAGTTTTTCATAGGCCGTCATGGTAGAGTAAAGACACACTATCCCGGTGCTGGCAGCGGTCTTGCCATTCACGATTCTGAGCATGGCGGTGGTGTCTTTGGCCACGACGGAATAGCGGGCCGCCTCCATGATGCCTTCCTGGTAGAGGCGGTGCAGGCGGTCGGCAATGAGGCTTACATATTGGAGCGGCAGTCCGGGAATGCCCTTTTTATAGGTGTTCAGGAATCGGGCCATTTGTTCGCGCTCCACCTGCGGGTCGTAATTATAATAAGGTTCAAAACAGCGCAGCGCACTGTCTTGTTCGGTTTTGATGGCTTTCTCCGTTTTGTAGATGGGAAAGTCAAATTTGGCGATGAGCGAACCATACATCCACGGCTTGCCCACATCGTAGCGGAATTGCGGGCCGCTGTTGCGTGGCAGCACAGCCACGATAATGCCCACGGTAGCGACAACCAATGCTATTCTGGTGAGGGTATTTCCCCAATAATTTCTGCCTTTCATCATGCTCTTGTTCCTGTTTTTTCGCTGTTCATCTATTTTGCCCTGCGAAAATAAGAAAAAAATACGTTACTTTTCCAAAAATGTTGTAATTTTGCACAAAATTTCATCTTATTTTTATTATAAGGATGGCAGAAAGGAAAGTAAGGGTGCGTTTTGCACCAAGTCCCACAGGGGCGTTGCATATCGGCGGTGTGCGCACCGCATTGTACAATTACCTTTTCGCACGCCAGCACGGTGGCGAATTTGTTTTCAGAATCGAGGACACCGATTCCACACGTTTTGTGCCCGGTGCCGAGGAGTATATCATCGAGTCGTTCAAGTGGCTCGGCATCAAGTTTGACGAGGGGGTGAGCTATGGTGGCAGCCATGGACCCTATCGCCAGAGTGAGCGCCGCTCCATCTACAAGAAATATGTGGAGCAGTTGCTGGCCGAGGACAAGGCCTACATCGCCTTCGACACTCCCGAGGAACTTGAGGCCAAGCGTGCCGAGGTGAAAAACTTCCAGTATGACGCCCACACCCGTGGCATGATGCGCAATTCGCTCACCATGCCTGCCGACGAGGTGGAGCAGCTCATTGCCGACGGCAACCAGTATGTGGTGCGCTTCAAGATAGAGCCGGGCGAGGACATCCATGTCAACGACATGATACGCGGCGATGTGGTCATCAAGAGCGACATCCTCGACGACAAGGTGCTCTTCAAGAGTGCCGACGAGTTGCCCACCTATCATCTGGCCAACATCGTCGATGACCATCTCATGGAAATCACCCATGTCATCCGTGGCGAAGAGTGGTTGCCCAGTGCTCCCTTGCATGTGCTGCTCTACCGTGCCTTTGGCTGGCAAGACACCATGCCCCGTTTTGCCCACCTGCCGTTGCTGCTCAAGCCCGACGGCAAGGGAAAATTGAGCAAGCGCGACGGCGACCGTCTGGGATTCCCTGTGTTCCCGCTCGAATGGCACGACCCCAAGACTGGCGAGGTGTCAAGCGGATTTCGTGAACAGGGCTATTTCCCCGAGGCGGTCATCAATTTCCTCGCTTTGCTGGGATGGAACCCCGGCACGGAGCAGGAACTGTTCAGTCTGGACGAACTGGTGGAGCAGTTTGACATTGCCAAGTGCAGCAAGGCAGGTGCCCGTTTCGACTATCAGAAAGGCATCTGGTTCAACCACGAATATATCCTCAAGAAGAGCAACGAAGAGATAGCTCAACTCTTTGCACCCTTTGTGGCAGGCAACGGTGTTGACGAACCCATGGAGCGCGTGCGCCAGGTGGTGGCCATGATGAAAGACCGTGTCAACTTTGTCAAGGAACTGTGGCCCCTGTGTTCGTTCTTCTTCATTCCGCCCACGGAATATGACGAGAAGACGGTGCGCAAACGCTGGAAAGCTGACTCTGCCGTGGTGATGTCCGAATTGGCCGACCTGCTTGCACAGCTCGACGACTTCTCCATTGCGCATCAGGAGCATGAAGTGATGGCGTGGGTAGAACGCCGTGGCTACAAACTGGGTGATGTGATGAATGCCTTCCGTCTGGCGCTTGTCGGCATCGGCAAGGGGCCCGGTATGTTTGACATCAGTGCCTTCCTGGGCAAGGACGAAACGCTGCGACGCCTGCGCAAGGCCATTGATACATTAAAATAAATCGCGAAAGCCGTGTACGAGATCATCATCAACATCTATGCCCTGTGTGTGGCGGTGGCCAGTCGTTTCAACGACAAGGTGCGCAAGATGTGGCGTGGCGAGCACGAGGCTTTCCGCCTGTTGAGGGACAAGGTGCAGCCGGGCGCAAAGTATGTCTGGTTTCATGCTGCCTCGCTGGGCGAGTTTGAGCAAGGCCGCCCCATCATCGAGCGACTGAGGCAGCAGCATCCCGAATATAAGATTCTGCTCACCTTCTTCTCGCCGTCGGGCTATGAGGTGCGGAAAAACTATCAGGGGGCAGACATCATTTGCTATCTGCCCCTCGACACTTGGCGCAATGCCCGCAGGTTTCTCAACTTGGTGCATCCCTGCCAGGCCTTCTTCATCAAGTATGAGTTCTGGTGGAACTATCTGCACATCCTGAAACGCCGCGGAGTGCCGGTGTATAGCGTGAGCAGCATCTTCCGCCCCAACCAGGTGTTCTTCCGCTGGTATGGCCGCCGTTACAGTGATGTGCTACGGTGTTTCACCCGCTTCTTCGTGCAGAATGAAACCAGCCGCCAACTGTTGGCGCAATTGGGCATCACCAATGTGGACATCACGGGCGATACCCGTTTCGACCGTGTGCTGCAAATCAAGCAGCAGGCCAAGCATCTGCCTCTTGTCGAGGCTTTCAGTCAGCAGCACAAGGTGTTTGTGGCTGGTAGCAGTTGGCCGCCCGACGAGGATATCTTCATCAGTTTCTTCAACCGTCATCCCGACTGGAAACTCATCATTGCCCCTCATGTCATCGGCGAGGACCATCTCAAGCAAATCCTGTCCAAACTGCAGGGCAGGGCAGTGCGCTATACTGAGGCCAGCGAGACAAGTGCCCGTGAGGCTCGCTGCATGATCATCGACTGTTTCGGACTGTTGTCGAGCATCTACGGTTATGGTCATGTGGCCTATGTCGGGGGTGGCTTTGGCGTGGGCATCCACAATGTGCTCGAGGCGGCGGTGTGGAATGTTCCTGTGATATTCGGTCCCAACAACCAGCGTTTTCAGGAAGCTCAAGACTTGTTGGCATCGGGCGGTGGAAAGCAAATCTCCGACTATGCCGGGTTTGAGCACATCATGTGTGCCTATATGGCCGACGATGCGCTGCGTGTGGCCGACGGTGCGAAGGCGGGCGACTATGTGCGCAGCAAGGCCGGTTCGACCGACAAAATCATTGCTTCGATATAAGCAAACAGCAAGGGGGTGTCAAGGGATGCCCCCCTGTTTTTTCTATTGCAGTTTTTTTCCTGAAGATTCCACCAATCTTCTTTTATTTTCTTCATAGGATTTGGGACTATTGTCATTGTTGCTTTGTTATAAAAATAAATGGTCATCGACCTGTCGATGCAAAAGTAGTGTTTTCAATCAATGACATGAATATTCGTCGATAAATCTTAAAACATTTGTCATCTGTTCTTTAATGGCTGTTCATGCCATTGTAACATGCAGTGCCTACCTTTGCAGCGGATTTAAAGCATAGTAAGAATGAACAGAATACAACGAATGACATGCCTCTTGTGGCTGCTGCTGCTGACAGTGGTGGTGAAGGCAGATGAAATCAAAGGATTGGTGGTTGATGCACAGACCAAGGAACCGCTTATCGGTGCCACTGTGCAGATTGATGGCACAACACTGGCTACTGCCACCGACATCGACGGTAAGTTTAGTTTTACATCATTGAGTGCCGCACGCACTTATACCTTATATATAAAATACATTGCCTACAAGACGAAAAGGGTTGATGGGGTGCAAGCCTCTGAGCCGGCGCAGGAGATGGTCATAGCCCTCGACCCTGATGAACAGACGCTCGGCGAGGTGACAGTGACCGGTGTGGCAAGGCAGAACACCGAAACGGCCATGGTGCAGATGGCCAAGTCGAGTGCCGTCATCGTGAATAACATCTCGGCACAGGAAATCAGCAAGTCGCAAGACAACAATGCAGGCGAGGTGATACGCCGTGTGCCTGGCGTGAGCATCATCGACGACAAGTTTGTCATGGTGCGCGGCTTGTCGCAACGCTACAACAATGTGTGGATCAATGGTGGTGCCGTGCCCAGCAGCGAGGCCGACTCAAGGGCGTTCTCGTTCGACATCATCCCCAGCGGGCAGATTGACAACATGGTCATCGTGAAAACGCCCAGTCCTGAATATCCTGCCGACTATTCAGGTGGCTTCATCGTCATCAATACCAAGGAGATTCCTACAGAAAATACATTCAACATTTCGGTGGGTGGCAACTACAACGACTGCACGCAGGGGCGCGACTTTCTCTATGCCCAAGGGTCGGCTACCGATTTCCTGGGATTTGACAACGGCAAACGTGGTATCAACGGTGGTATTCATGCGCCCCTGACCCCCATCGCAGGCAGTGGCATCGACCTGCAGGGCAACGGCTTCAACAACGACTGGATGGTGAAGCAGCGCTCTCCGCTGCCCGACTTGAAATTATCGGCCAACCTGAGTCACCGCTGGAATCTTGACGGACATACGCTCGGCCTGCTGGCGTCCGTGAACTACAGCAACGAGTGGCGTACATACGACGGGATGCTCAACAACCTGTTTGGAGTGTATGATGTGACCAACGACAGGAGCAACTATCTCCGCCACTCGGTTGATGACCAGTATAACCACAACGCCAGGGTGGGCGCCATGCTCAACCTTACCTTCCTCTCGAGCAGCGGAAACCATAAATATCAGTTGAAGAACATCTTCAACCAGATTGGCAACGACCGCTATACCTTCAGAAGGGGCGTGACGGCACAGTCGAACAACGAGGAGAGTGCCGAATATTACTACCGCAGCAGGACAACCTACAACGGACAGATGACGGGAAAGCATACGCTTGGCGGCGATGCCCTTGACTGGAGTGTCGGTTATGCGTATGCCAACCGTCGCCTTCCCGACCGCCGCAGATATGCCATCGACGATGCACTTGAAGACGGTGTCCTGGCCTTGACCACTGGCAATGAGGTCAGCCGTGAGTTCACGCAGCTTGATGAGCATATTTTCTCGCTCAGCGTCAACGAGAAGCATGACTTCGACTTCGGCGGTTTTCAGCCCTCGCTCAAACTGGGTGCCTATGGCGAATACCGCACGAGAAAATACAACACACGAGAATTTATCTACAACTGGAACGTGGCCGACAACAACCTGCCCGAAAATTTCCGGTATGGAGATATCCCTACGCTGCTGAGCAATGCTGACCATTTCGGCGCAGACAAGCTCTATCTGCTTGAAGAACTGAATATGACCAACGACTACGAGGGCAACAACCAACTGGGAGCGGGCTATCTGGCTGCTACCCTGCCTTGGGGCCGACTTGACGTGTATGCCGGACTGCGCTTTGAACATAGCAAGATGGAACTGGTGTCTAATCTGCGCGACTATGAGGTGAGCCACCATAGCAGGTATTACACCTACAATGACCTGTTTCCTTCGGTCAACATGAACTACAAGTTCAATGAGAGCCACCAGCTGAGACTCTCTTACGGCAAGAGTGTCAACCGTCCTGAATTCCGTGAAGTGTCTTCATCGGTGTATTATGATTTCGACCTGGCCTCGAATGTCAAAGGTAATACCGAACTTACGCCCTGCTATATACACAACATCGACCTGCGCTATGAGTTCTATCCCAGTCGCGGTGAACAGATCTCACTGGCGGGATTCTTCAAATATTTCGACAGTCCGATAGAGTGGACTTATACCGTGGCTGGCGGCACCGACCTGATTTATTCGTACAAAAATGCCAAGAGTGCACGCAACCTGGGTGTGGAACTTGATATCAGGAAGACACTCGATTTCATCGGTCTGCCACAGTTCAGTCTTTCATTCAACGGCGCACTGATACACAGCCGTGTGCAGTTTGCCAAGGGATCCAAGGAGCAAGACCGCCCCATGCAGGGACAGAGTCCTTACTTGATCAATGCAGGACTGTTCTACAAAAACGAGCAACAACAGCTCAATGTCAGTTTGCTCTACAACCGTATTGGCAAGCGCATCATCGGTGTGGGTCGCAGCGAGGGAACTACAGGCAGCGACGAAAATGCCCGGGTGCCCGACAGCTATGAGACGCCGAGAGACATGCTCGACTTGACAGCCTCCAAGCGTTTTGGCAAGCATCTGGAACTGAAGGCCAGTGTGCGTGATGTCTTGGCGCAGCGCGTGTCGTACAAGCAGTTTGCCGAGGTGGTGTATGCCGACGGAACAAGTCGTGAGGTGCAGCAGATTACCCGCCAGTACAAGCCCGGGCGCAACATCAGCTTCACGGCCACTTATACCTTCTGAGACAATGATTATTCCTAATTAATTATTAATGTTATACAGTATGAAAAAGATGAGTTTTTACGGATGCATGGGCATCCTTGCGCTGGCCACCTCAATGGCGGCTTGCAGCAGCGACGATGACAACAATGGCAACGGCGGTGATTCACAGGAGAACTACGTTTGGACCACCGATGGTGGAATCAGGGCCTGCGACCATCTGCTGTTCTCTGAAACGGATGGCAGTGAAGACCCCGAAGGCCGTCAGATAGGCAATGGTGACAAGGAATTTGTGTTTACAGGAAAACAGACATTGAAGAAAGGCACCTACCTGCTGAAGGGTTGGGTTTATATCGCTGACGGCGCCGAACTGACCATTGAAAAGGGTACGGTGATCAAGGGCGACAAGCAGACCAAGGCTGCCCTCATTGCTGAGCGTGGCGGCAAACTGATTGCTCAAGGCACGGCACAGGAGCCTATCGTATTTACTTCTGAAGAGGCCAAGGGCAGCAGAAAACCCGGCGACTGGGGTGGCATCATCCTTTGTGGAAAGGCCAGAAACAACCAGGAAGAGATGCAGATCGAGGGTGGTCCGCGAACCATGCACGGTGGTAGCAACGATGCCGACAATTCTGGTGTGTTGAGCTATGTGCGCATAGAGTTTGCCGGTTATCCTTTTGACACCGACAAGGAAATCAACGGTCTTACCCTTGGTTCTGTCGGCTCAGGCACACAGATTGACCATGTGCAGATTTCTTATTCCAACGACGACTCTTTCGAGTGGTTCGGCGGTACGGTAAACTGCAAGTATCTGGTGGCTTACAAAGGTTGGGACGACGAGTTCGACACCGACAACGGTTTCTCTGGCAACGTGCAGTTCTGTCTGTCTGTTCGCGATCCCCGTATTGCCGATAAGTCGCAGAGCAATGGCTTTGAGAGCGACAACTGTGCCGATGGTACATCTTCAGCCCTTCCGCTCACCACGGCCACATTCAGCAATGTCACCTTTGTCGGTCCTCGCTCTTTCAGTGGTTTCGACAACTCGACAAGTTATATCAATGGTGGCAATGTATATCCCAACAATGGCTCAGGTCTGGGCAAATTCCAGTCGGCCATGCACATTCGTCGCAGCTCTCACCTCAACTGCTTCAACTCGCTGGCTGTGGGCTATCCTGTAGGTCTGATTGTTGACGGCGAGAAAGGCAATACCAAGAGCGATGCCGAGAAGGGTCTCATCAATCTGAAGAATATCTGGTTTGCCGATATGGGTGTAGTGGGCAGCGACGCCAACAAGATTTACGATGACGTGCTCTACGATGCCGTGAAGAAAGAGGTGGTTGATGCCAACCAGCAGTCGTTCTCACACACCTTCTTCCTTGCTCAGCCGGGCAATGCCGTGAAAGACTATGCTTCTCTGATGCTTGCCGACCCCGCTGGCGTGGGTGCTCCCTTCATGCCACAGGCAGGCAGTCCGCTGCTGACTGGTGCCTCGTTCACCGACACACTGCTCAGCGGATGGTTCGCCCAGGTGAGCTATATCGGAGCCTTCGCTGCCAACGACAACTGGCTGACAGGCTGGACTTGCTTCGATCCACAGAACATGGATTATTGATCGACAATTTTATAAATGATTGATTTTTTGGGGGGGGGGGAATGACGATGGTTTCGTTTATTCC
Organism: Bacteroidales bacterium; assembly: GCA_004557285.1. Taxonomy (GTDB): domain Bacteria; phylum Bacteroidota; class Bacteroidia; order Bacteroidales; family Bacteroidaceae; genus Prevotella. Next base: position 11,373 of record SFEK01000050.1, read on the forward strand.
CCCTTTTGTTGAATAGAAATGAAGTCAACATACTTGCGTCACGCAGCCATATATCATCCCTCGAAATGTAGGATGAACCAAATTACAGATACCATTTGGAATACTCCACATAGTGTTTGGCGAAACTCTCTGCCTGTCCGGGTGCCGTCTTCTTGATGAACTTGGCAGGCACGCCGCCCCATATTTCGTGTGGTCCTATCTTGGTGCCTTGCAGCACCAGTGCGCCGGCGGCAACGATGGCTCCTTCGCCGATGTCGGCATTGTCGAGCACTGTGGCTCCCATGCCGATGAGTGCGCCACGGCGGATGGTGCAGGCATGAACGGTGGCGTTGTGACCGATGCTCACGTCATCCTCGATTTCGGTAGGTCCAATGCCGTTGGTCACATGCACGCAGGCTCCGTCCTGCACGTTGACGCGGTTGCCCATGTGTACATGAGCCACATCACCGCGCACCACGGCGTTGAACCAGATGGAACATTCATCGCCCATCACCACTTCGCCCACAATGGCGGCATTCTCGCTGAAATAACATTCTTTTCCCCATTTTGGGGTAAGTCCTTTTACAGATTTTATCAGTGCCATTTTTCTTTGTTTTTCTTAGTTCGGTGCAAATGTAGTGAATTGTGACGAACCTGCCAAAATCTCTTGCTCAATTTTTATTTCTTCTCCTGATATTTTCAGCAGTTGGCCATGTTTGTCAAGGTGCCGGCCACTGTTGGACTGTGCCGATGCTGTATGGATGAGGCTTGGCTGATGAAACAAGAAATCCGGCAGCTGAACTGCAATTCAGCTGCCGGATCTTCATTGTTGGTGTATCCACCCTTTGTCCTGTGATTAGAGGTTGGGGTTGATTTCGTTCCACTTGGCAATCTCGGGCACGATGTTCAGGGTTACCAACTCGTCGCGCATCTTGCAGAGGTGCTCGTAGCTGGCATCCAGCTTGGCGTTCTCCTCGGCAGTTCCCTCAGGCATTACATAGTGGGCACCTGTGGTGTCGAGAGTGGTGTTCATGGCCATCATGATGTGGTTGTACTTCTCGTTGCAAACGTATGTTCCAACGGGGAAACGGAATGCTTCGCCACCCATCACGGCACGAATCATCTCTACAGAGAGATAAGCGGGGCTCTGGAATGAAGAACGGCCACGGAGCTCGATGATCTTGGCACCGCCCTTGGTCACGTCGGTCTTCATCTGCTCCCATTCCTCAGCAGGGAATTCGGGTGTGCCGATGATTTCGGTGAGAGGCTTGCCATCGATGGTTACGTGTGAGCCGAATACTGCCATCTGCTCGCCGTGTCCGCCGTAGGTAGCGCAACCTTTCACTTCGCTCTGCATCACGTTGAACTTCTTGGCCAGTGCGCTCTGCAAGCGTGTAGAGTCGAGAGCAGCCAAGGTGGTAACCTGTGACGGTTTCAGTCCAGAGTAGAGCAGGGTAACAAGACCGGTAAGGTCGGCAGGGTTGAAGATGATGACAACATGCTTCACATCGGGGCAATACTCCTTGATGTTCTTGCCGAGACCTTCTGCAATCTCGCAGTTGCCTTTCAGCAAGTCCTCACGGGTCATGCCAGCCTTACGGGGAGCACCACCTGAAGAGATGATGTATTTGGCGTTGGTGAATGCTTCTTTCACATCAGTAGTAGCTGTGATTTTCACATCGCCGAAACCGCTTTGACGCATTTCCTCGGCAACGCCTTCGGGTGAGAATACGTCGTAGAGGCAAATGTCGCTTGTCAATCCCATAGTGAGGGCTGTTTGAACCATGTTAGAACCAATCATACCAGCTGCGCCGACGATGGTCAGTTTTTCATTAGTTAGAAATTTCATATTAACCTATTATTATTTATTATGTTAAGACATTCTTTCTGCAAAGTTACAAAAAAAAGATGGATAACCGCATTTATTCCCGATTAAGTATGTTATAAATTCTGAAAATATACCACTTTGACATG
>SFEK01000051.1 GCA_004557285.1 Bacteroidales bacterium
TTATTTAGGTTATACCTGTCTACCGATTACACTTCTATGTTGAATTTGCGGTGCTGCTGTATTGACATGAAACGTTAAAATGGTGTTAAACAACGGTTCAGGTCTTGACTCGTCCCTTAGGTTATGTTGTAACTTTGCACTCACAAAACACATTGCGCAATGAAGAGTGAATTAACAAAGTTGAAAATCGGAGAGTTTTCCAAGATGATGCAGGTGACGGTGAAGACGCTGCGCCATTACGAACAGATGGGACTGCTGCTGCCTGCCGAGGTGGACGAGTGGACAGGCTACCGCTACTACACCCTGGAGCAGATGCAACGGCTCAACGGCATACTGAAACTGAAGGACATGGGCTTTGCGCTGGACGAGATCAAACTGCTGTACGACAACGACACGCACAAGCCCAGCATGGCACAATTGAAAGCCAAGATTACCGAATGCGAAAGGAGCATCGTGCTGCTGAAGCGGCGGCGCAAACACCTGCTCGACATGGTTGACTCTCGCAAAAACATTCGTAACATGGAAAAATTTTCTATCCAAACGCTGCCGGCAATCATCGTTGCCTCGCACCGTAGCGTGATTGAGAGCTATGAACAACTGGGACCGCTGTGCGTGAATGTCATCGGGTCTGAGATGCAACGGCTGGGCTGCAAGTGTTCGCCATCGGGATATTGCTTCACCATTGAGCACAACAAGGAGTATTCGCCTATCGACATCGAATACTGCGAGCAGGTGGAAGAAATGGGCACCGACTCGGCAATCATCAAGTTCAAGCAGCTGCCCGAAACAGCCCAGGCGGTGTGCATGAAGCATTACGGCCCCTACGACCGCTTCTATGAGTCGTACACCAAGGTGTTCAAATACATCGAAGAACAAGGCTATCTCATCGCCGGAAACCCACGCACGGTATATGTGGATGGCATATGGAACCAGGAAGACCCTGAAAAATGGCTTTCCATCATCCAAGTGCCCGTTGCAACGAAGGTGGATGACAGATGAATGTCATGCCAAACGGGTGAACAAGCATAGAAGTTAACGAGTTAACAAGTTAACAAAACGACATGAGGATGTGCCTGTTGACACATCCTCATTATTTTACATCGTGTTATCATCCTATCAACCACGGTGGGCTTCCACCCACTTGCGGGCATTGACAAATGCTTCAATCCATGGAGTGACATCGTCGGCTCGACGGTCGGCCGGATAATAGGCGTTTTGCCAGGGGAAGATGGCACGCTCCAGGTGAGGCATCATGGCCAGATGGCGACCATCGGCGGTGCAGATACCTGCCACGTCATAGTCGGAACCGTTGGGGTTGCCGGGATAGCCATGGTAGCTGTACTTGGCCACCACGTTGTATTGGTCTTCGCTTTCGGGCAAATAGAACTTGCCTTCGCCGTGAGCCACCCAGATGCCGAGCTTGTTGCCACTCAGCGAACCGAACATCACGCTGTTGTTCTGAGGAATGTCGAGACCCAGATAGGCACTCTCAAACTTGTGGGAGTCGTTGTGGAGCATCTTCTCATTGCGCTGACCGCTGTTGCTGCCCACAAGACCCAGTTCTACCATCAGCTGACAGCCGTTGCAGATGCCCAACGACAGGGTGTCTTTGCGGGCATAGAACTTGTCGAGTGCTTCCTTGGCCTTGGGATTGAAGAGGAAGGCTCCTGCCCATCCCTTGGCGCTGCCCAACACGTCAGAATTGGAGAATCCGCCACAGAAGACAATCATGTTGATGTCTTCCAAGGTCTCACGACCACTGATGAGGTCGGTCATCATCACATCCTTCACGTCGAAACCTGCAAGATAGAGCGAATAGGCCATCTCGCGCTCTCCGTTGGTACCTTTCTCACGGATGATGGCAGCCTTGATGCCGGTGCGCTCGCGTCGGTCGGCAGAAATGCCATACTGCTGCAAGCTGCCGGTGAAGCTGTCGTTGAATTTGAAGCGGATGGGTTGCTGGCCGTAGTTCTCGTGACGGGCATCCGCACAGCCGTTGAAACTCTGTCTGCGGTCGAGCAGCCAAGAGGTGTTATACCATACCTCGCGCAGGGCATCGATGTCGAAGCAGTGCTTGAAGTCGCCCTTCTGCAAAGCAATGGTGCGTGTGGCAGGATTGGGCTTGCCGACGACGGCGAAACTGATGCCTGCCTCTTCGAGGGCAGCCTTGAACTGCTCGTCGTCTTGATTGGCCACCTGCACGATGACACCGGGATTCTCGGCCAGGAGCATCTTCACCACATCATCGCCGGCAAAGTTGTCCAACGTGATGTCCATACCGCCTGTGGTGTTGGCAAAACACATCTCCAGCAATGTGGTGATCATACCACCTGCGCTGATGTCGTGGCCAGCCATGATGACCCCCTCCTTGATCAGTCCTTGCAGGGCATTGAAGGCATCACGGAAGTATTCCGGATTGCTCACCGTGGGCACATCATCGCCCACCTTGCCCAAGCTCTGTGCAAAGGCACTACCGCCAAGACGCTGCTCGCAGAAAGAGAAGTCGATATGATAAAGGGTGGATTTGTCGCAGTTGACCACCACGGGTGATACCACCTTGCGGATGTCGGCCACCTCGCCGCCACTGCTCACGATGACGGTTCCCGGACTGATGATTTTCTGTCCGTCGGGATATTGCTGGCTCATGGAGAGCGAGTCCTTGCCCGTAGGCACATTCACCTTGATGTCGCAGCAGAAGTCGGAAAGGGCCTTCACCGCCTTGTACAGACGGGCATCCTCGCCCTCCTGCGAGCGGCATGGCCACATCCAGTTGGCCGAAAGGCTCACGCTGTCAAGTCCCTCGGCAAGGGGTGCCCAAACGATGTTGGTCAGGGCTTCGGCCACTGAGAGCACACTGCCTGCTTCGGGTGAAGCCAAACCTGCCTGCGGAGCATGTCCGAGAGCGGTGGCAATACCTTTCACGCCACGATAGTCGAGCGCCACGACGCCACAGTCGCTCAACGGCAACTGTATCTCACCCTGGCATTGCTGGCGGGCAATCTTTCCGGTGACTGAACGATCGACCTTGTTGGTGAGCCAATCCTTGCAAGCCACCGCCTCCAGCTGGAGCACACGAGACACATACTGGTCGAGCGCCTCGCCGCTGACGGTGTAGCTCACCGGCTGGTAGTGACGCTCAACGGTCTTATCCACCATATAGGTTTTGGGAGAATGTCCAAACATCTGAGCCACATCGAGGTCGAAAGGTTTGATGCCGTCGCCCTGCCTGAACGAGAAGTGGGCATCGCCGGTCGTTTCGCCTACCACATACAGCGGAGCACGCTCACGCTCGGCAATGCGGCGCACGTGTTCGATGTGCTTTTCGTCGATGAGCAGTCCCATGCGCTCCTGACTCTCATTGGCTATGATTTCCTTGCTCGACAACGTCTTGTCGCCGATGGGCAGTTTGGTCATGTCGATTTCTCCACCACATTCCTCTACCAGTTCCGACAGACAGTTGACATGTCCGGCAGAGCCGTGGTCGTGGATGCTGACAACCGGGTTCACATCTTCCTCGCAGAGTGCGCGCACCAGGTTGTAGGCACGTTTCTGCATCTCGGGGTTGGCACGCTGCACGGCATTCAGTTCGATGCCATTGCTGTAGCGTCCGGTATCTACCGACGACACGCTGCCGCCGCCAAGACCGATGCGGTAGTTGTCGCCACCTACCACCACCACCTTGTTGCCCTTCTGGGGCTCTTTCTTCAGGCAGTCGCGCTTGGTGCCGTAACCCACACCGCCGGCCAGCATGATGACCTTGTCGTAGGCGTATTTCTCTTCGCCCTCCTTGTGCTCAAAGGTAAGCACCGAACCTGTGATCAGCGGCTGTCCGAATTTGTTACCGAAGTCAGAGGCACCGTTAGAGGCCTTGATGAGAATCTGTTCGGGAGTCTGATACAGCCATTTGCGCACGGGCAGGATGTCTTCCCAGTCGCGCTCGATGGCCGAGTCTTTCACTCTGGGATAGGATGTCATATACACTGCGGTTCCGGCTATTGGCCAAGAGCCCACGCCACCGCCCATACGGTCGCGGATTTCTCCACCTGTTCCTGTGGCCGCACCGTTGAAAGGCTCCACCGTGGTAGGAAAGTTGTGGGTTTCGGCCTTCAGCGAGATGACACTCTCGATGTCTTTCACACGGAAATAGTCGGAGGTTGACTGGTCTTCGGGGGCAAACTGCTCCACTACAGGGCCTTGTGCAAAAGCCACATTGTCCTTGTAGGCACTCAAGATCTTGTGGGGATTCTCTTTTGTCGTCTTCTTGATCATGTTGAAGAGCGACGATTCCATCTCCTTGCCATCGATGATGAACACACCGCCGAAAATCTTGTGGCGGCAATGCTCTGAGTTGATTTGGGCAAAGCCGAAGATTTCTGAGTCGGTGAGCGGTCGGCCCAACTGCTTTTCAATCTGGTGCAGATAGTCGATTTCTTCGGGCGAGAGGGCAAGACCTTCCTGTTCGTTGTAGGCTTCGAGGTTGTCCACATGCCTGATGGGTTCAGGGTCGTGCTTCACCGTGAAGATGTCCTGGTCGAGCCCCTCATACATGCGCTGCAGCATGGGGTCGTGCTCAACATCTTTTCCGCTCACGGGAAAATATTCTTCAATACGCGAAATGCCGTGGAGATTCATGTTTTGTGTAATCTCGACGGCATTTGTGCTCCACGGCGTTATCATCTCACGGCGGGGCCCGATGAAAAATCCTTCGATGCTGTTGTTGTCTATCAGTTCGGCATTGCCATACAGCCAGCACAGCTCATCGGTTTCCTGCGGTGTCAGCCGATGGTCTGCCTCTGTGGCAATAATGCTTTTGGATGGGGTTTTGAAAAAAAGAATCATACTCTTTTATTTTGTTTTTAAATCATTTCGTTGCGGTGCAAACTTACACAAAATTTTCGAGAAAAACGTGTATCTGTGTGAAAAACTTCATTTTGTAGTGCCATTTGCCCTTATCATGCGCTTTTTGCCGTATTGGTCGTGGCGTATTTCGACGTTTCTCAGCCGTTGGGTTTCCAGCATCTGTACCGTTTCTTCGGCATGGGCAGGGTTGATTTCCAGGTAAAGCTGTCCATCGGGCGGCAATGTCTGTGCGGCATAGGCGGCAATGGCGCGGTAGAAGCGCAAGGGGTCGTCGTCGGGCACAAAGAGGGCCAGGTGTGGCTCATGCCGCAACACGTTGTCTGCCATGTCTTTCTTCTCCCTATCGCAGATGTAGGGAGGGTTGCTCACGATGATGTCCCACTGTCGGTTGGCAGGCATGGGGGCAAGCACATCCACGGGCATGAAATCCACCTCGGCGCCCAACCGCCCGGCATTGTGCTGTGCGGTGCGCAACGCCTCTTGCGAGATGTCGAAGCCAGCCACCCTGCTTTGCGGCAGGGCCAAGGCCAGGGTGATGGCTATGCAGCCGCTGCCCGTACACAGGTCGAGCACCTGCAAGTGTTGCCGATGGCGGTGTTCCTGCGCTATCCAGTGGCAGAGTTCCTCGGTTTCGGGGCGTGGGATGAGCACGCTGGGATTGACGGCAAACACCCGGCCACAGAAATCGGCCTGCCCCAATACATATTGCACTGGCTCTGCCTGCTGCAGCCTTTGCATGATGTGTTGCAGGGCAAGACGCTCATCTGCCGGCATCTCGTCGAGAGCGCCGCAGATGACATCAGCCTTCGACATGCCGAAACGGATGTCGAGCACATAATCGACAATGGCCTTGGCCTCACCCACCTCGTAGGTAGGGGCCAAGGATTGCCATAACGTCTTATATGTCATAGGGTTGGGATTAAGCGTTGGGTGAACCTGTGTTGACCACCGGCTGTGCGGCATCGTCGCCACAGAGCACCACAAGCAGATTGCTCACCATGGCGGCCTTCTTGTCGTCGTCGAGGTTGACCACCTGCTCTTCGCCGAGCCTGTCGAGTGCCATTTTCACCATCGATACGGCACCCTCTACAATCTTCTCGCGTGCGGAGATGATGGCGGTGGCTTGTTGGCGGCGCAGCATCACGGCGGCAATTTCGGGGGCATAGGCCAGATAGTTGATGCGTGCCTCTACCACCTCGATGCCCGCCATGGCGAGACGCTCGTCGATTTTCATTTCCAGTTCTTTGTTGATTTCGTCGCTGCCATCACGCAGGGTGAGCGACGACGCGCCGTTGTCGTCGTTGTCGTAGGCATACTGTCCTGCCACCTGTCGCAGGGCGGCATCTGCCTGTATGCGCACAAATTTTTCGAAGGCATTCATGATGCCCGCTGTGGTGGTGGCCACGGCATTGCCGGATGAACCTTGCGCCATGGTTTGTGCGTCAATCTCGAACATGGCCTTGTAGGTGTCCTTGAGTTTCCACACCAGCACCATGCCTATCATGATGGGGTTACCCGTCTTGTCGTTCACCTTGATGGGTTCGGCATCGAGGTTGCGCGCACGCAACGACAGTTTCTTGACCGAATAGAAGGGGTTGCACCAGTAATAGCCCGACTGGGTATAAGTGCCGCGGTATTTGCCGAAAAACAGCATCACGCGTGCCTCTCCCGGTTCTATCATGAGAAAGCCAAACGACACGAAGAAATTGATGAAGATGACCAAACCACCCAACACGCCACTGATGACAGATTCTGTCAAGCCATCTGAGACGGTTGCCGAAACTACAATCAGAAGTATGCCTGCCACATACATCAAAAGGTTAAAAAACAGCATGGCAAAGCCATTGTACATTTTGCCTGCAAAAGGCACTTCGTTTTTGATTTCCATAATTGTAAAAAGTTTGTTTTTAATGATAATATGAAATGATTAGTGTTGTTTCCATTGATTTCTGTCAGTAATTTGCAGGTTCTACAGCGCAAAGATAAAGTTTCTTTCGTAAAATTGTGAATGTCATTGCCGTTATTTAACTATTTTTACATATCCCACAGAGATAACATGTGTGCCTTTCGCATGATATTTTATACCTTTGCAACATGGAACAGCAATTGATTGACGAAAAATACATGCGCCGCTGCCTGCAGTTGGCCCGACAGGGGTGGCAGAATGCCAAGCCCAACCCTATGGTGGGTGCCGTCATTGTGAGTGCCTGCGGCAGGATATTGGGCGAGGGCTACCATGTGTGTTGCGGACAGGGCCATGCCGAGGTGAATGCCTTTGCGGCGGTGAGACCTGAGGATGAGCCGCTGCTCGCCCAATCCACCATTTATGTGAGTCTGGAACCTTGCGCACACTACGGTCGCACGCCGCCATGTGCCAAACTCATTGCCGACAAGGGAGTGAAGCGTGTGGTGGTGGGTTGTGTCGATCCTTTTGCCCGTGTGAGCGGCAGGGGCATCGAAATATTGCGCGAGGCGGGCATCGATGTCACCGTAGGGGTGCTCGAAGAGGAGTGCAGGGCATTGAACCGCCGTTTCATCACCTTCAACACCAAGCACCGGCCCTATGTCATACTGAAATGGTGCCAGACGCTCAACGGCTTTATCGACGACAATTTCCGCCCCGTGATGCTTTCTTCCCCCTTCACACAGATGCTGTCGCACAAGTTGCGGGCAGAAAACGATGCCATCCTTGTGGGGCGCGTCACGGCCGAGCGCGACCATCCTCAGCTCACGGTGCGCCGCTGGTGGGGGCGCAATCCCATGCGCTTGGTGATTGACCGCCATCACCCGTTTGCCGAGGGGGTCGACTTCTCACAGCCTGTCATCCCCCAACTGATGGATTATCTGTACGGGCAGGGGGTGCAGTCGCTCATCGTGGAGGGTGGTGCTGAAACCCTGCGTCGGTTTATGGAGCAACCCGACAGTTGGGATGAAATCAGGGTAGAGGTGGCGCACACCACGGTGACGGGTGGCACCCAAGCCCCACAGTTGCCTGCCGATGCGCTGTTGTCGGGCTGCTGTCATTACGATGGCAACGACATCTTTTATTATAGACACCGGTAGCGCATATGAATGACCAACCTTGCCATCGCAGTAGTACTTACTTGGCCATCGCAGTAGTACTAACTTGGCCATCGCAGTAGTACTTACTTTCTGGTGGCAGGATTATTGTTGAGAAGACCTATACAAACCTCCAATTCACCGAGTCGAACAAGCCACGGTCGGTGAGCTTCAGTTCGGGAATCACGGGAAGGCACATGAATGCCATGGTGATGAAGGGCGACTTGAGCATACAGCCGGCGCGCCTCACGGTGTCTCCCAGCAGCGAACTGCGATAGGCGATTTCATGACCGCCGAGCGGAGAGATGAGTCCGGCAATGGGCAAGGCGATGTCGGTCATTTCCTCACCGGCTATGGCCACCTCTCCACCCTTCATCTCGATGATACGGTTGATGGCCTTCACGATATATTCATCTGAGGAGCCGATGGCCACGATGTTGTGGCAATCGTGCGCCACCGAACCGGCCATGGCACCATTGCTGATGCCAAAACCCCTCACCAAGCCCACCACGGGGCGTGCATGTGGGGTATAGCGGTTATACACCACGATTTTCTGCACCTCATTCCACGGATAGTGCATGTCGATGAGGGGATTTCCCGTCACCTTTACCTCATCATGCTTGGTGAGCAGACTTCCATCGTATGCCCTGATGATGTGTGCGGTGTCGCCTCCGTTGAGTGTCATGCGGATGTCATCGGCAGTGATCGGGATGGCCACAAAGCGGTTGGGATAATTGTCGAGAATGGCCATCTGGTTGTTGATTGATTTAGACTGCGACTGTATGGTGCTGAGGTATGAGTTGCAGTTATACACTTCCTTGCCCTTGACCACGGTGCTCAACACGCGGAAATGCGGGGTAAGATTATCCACCGATATGAAATTGGCCGCATCGCCTTTCTGCAGCAATCCCCACGACAGGTGGTATTGCCGCTGCGGGTTGACACACACGGCGGTGAGCACATCCCACAGGTTGTAGCCATCGGCCAGTGCTCTGCCCACGATGCGGTTGATGTGACCACGGATGAGGTCGTCGGGATGACAGTCGTCGGTGCAGAACATGATGCGGTCGGGATGCTCGTTGAGCAGCGGTATCAGGGCCTCATAATTCTTGGCCGCCGACCCTTCGCGTATCTGCACCATCATGCCTGCCTCGATGCAAGCCATCGCCTCTTCCAACGTGGAGCACTCGTGGTCGGTGCTGATGCCCGTCTGCGCATACTTCTGCCGCTGCTGTCCATGAAGCCCCGGGGCATGTCCGTCTATCGGTTTGCCGCATGTCAGGGCCGCCTCTATCTTGGCCAGCGTCTCGGCATCATCGGCCAGCACTCCGGGATAATTCATCATCTCTCCCAGAAAACCGATGTCGTCACGGTGCATCAGCTCGCTGATGTCTCCGCTGTCCAAGCGTGCGCCGCTTGTCTCGATGTCGGTACCGCACGAAGGCACACACGACGGGGCACCGAAACAGAAGTTGAAGCGGATATGCCGCCCGTTGGCTATCATGAAGTCGATGCCCTCATTGCCAAGCACGTTGCCGATTTCGTGAGGGTCGGCAACGACACCTATCGTCCCCTGCTCCACCGCCACACGGGCAAATTCGGCCGGCACCATCATACTGCTCTCGATGTGCACATGACTGTCGATGAAGCCCGGCATCCAATAGGGAGCGTCACCGGGTATGTCGTGCCTTGGTGTGATGACGGTTATCACGCCGTTGTTGACTTCCACCTCGCCGTCAAACACCTCACGCCTAACGACATCAACGATATGTCCTGTATATTTCATGCTGCTGAATGATTAAGGATGGGATGCAAGCATCATCCCACCGTAAATGAGACAAACAATAATTATGAGTTGCAAATTTACGGTTTTTATTTCAAAATAAACGACCAAAACAGAAAAAACACAACGCAATCATCGTGTTTATTGATGATTTTTACATAATCTGTGTTAATTTTAATACTACTGTGTTAATTGATGTATATAAATCATCATCGTATCGACAAGAATGTTTATTTTTGCCCATCAATACGATTGTGTGGAAATTATTGCAAAGAGAGAGTTATATATACATTTTTTGATTATGGCATGAGGATTTTATCCTAAATCCATGAACTGTAAAAACACTTGATTTATGAAAAAATTATTACTATTGGTTGCGCTGTTCATCACAGCATCATTTCAGTCGAAAGCATTGGCAGCAGACGACATCGTAGTGGAATCTGACGATTTCACCGTAACCGTATCCAACATCATTTTCTACGACTTCAACTTCAAGGTTGAGCCTAAAGACCCTAACCAGAAGTTTGTAATCGGCATCAGGTCGGCCACACAGATGGCCGAAATGGCCAACGGCGGCAGCGATGAGGATATATTCGAGTTTGAGAAGGATTATTTCTCCATGTATGCCAGTTGGTACACCGGCTACACCTGGCAGATGATTGCAAAGCTCATGTCTTCAACAGGCACTTATGAGGACAATTGCTCCAACGCCCTGGGAAATCTCGACTGGGGCGAGGACTATGTATTCTATGTATATGGCATCGATGACGACGGCAATTTCTCTACCGGCATCACCCGTTGTGAGTTCAGCACCCCCAGTGCTACTCCCGTTGACATGACCTTCGAGGTGACATTCGATGAAATCACAGAAACCACCGTGGCTGCAACCATCACTCCTTCGGTGGACAACGAACCTTATTTCCTCGACATCCAGAGCGAGAACTTCACCTCATGGTATGTTGAGAACGACGAGTTGGACACCATGGTAAAGAAGGTAGTGAGCGCTTCGCTGCCCATGGAGTATTTTGCGGGCAAATGGATAGCCGGCGGTGTTCACCAAATCACCAGCGACGAGTTCACCCTGAGAAAGCAGACCAACTACAACCTGATTGTCGTAGGCTTCAACAATGGCGCCACCACGGCTCCCTACCTGTTCCCATTCTATACCGACGAGCCGACTGGCGTTGACGCCATCGCCGCCAACAACGACAACGGCAAGGCTCCCGTATTCAGCATCGACGGCAAGATGGTGAGCAAGACATCCGACAGCGAGACATTGAACAAGCTGGGCAAGGGTATCTACATCATCAACAAGAAGAAGGTGGTTATCCAGTAATCCCTCTCTCTACCCAAACTCATGTCTGATCAAAAAAAACAATGGTGGAGGTGATTGTCTGTGACGACAATTGCCTCCTTTCATTGCACCAGCGTTCATCAACCACATTTTACATATCATATGCCCAACAAAAACATTGCCATCATCGGCGGAGGGGCGGCGGGATGTTTCGCCGCCATACATATCAAAACGCTTTGCCCCACAGCGGATGTCACCGTCTATGAAGGTGGCAGCCGGCTTTTGGCCAAGGTGGCCATCACCGGCGGAGGACGCTGCAACCTGACCAACTCGTTCAACGAGGTGAAGAGCATGGAAACGGCCTATCCGCGCGGCGCACGACTGATGAAAAGACTGATGCGACAGTTTGACCACCATGCCACATGCCAATGGTTCGAACAGGCTGGGGTGCCGCTGGTCACCCAAGACGACCAATGTGTGTTTCCTGCCTCGCAGGATGCCATGCAGATTGTGCACACGCTGCAACAGCGCATGGCCAAACTGCAGGTGAAGGTGAAAACGGGACACCGGCTGAGCGACATCGAAGACATGGGTGAGAACTACCTGCTGCACTTCGACAATGCGCACACCACCGAGGCCACCCTGGTTCTCGTCACCACAGGTGGTTGCAGCAGCAAATCCCTGCAGATGCTGGCCCACCTGCACCTCGACATCGTCACACCCGTGGCATCGCTTTTCAGCTTCTGCCTGCCGCAACACCCCATCAGAAACTTGATGGGCACCGTGGTCAACGAGGTGGGCGCAAGCATTACCGGCACCAAGATGAGGGCTTCGGGACCGCTGCTCATCACACATTGGGGACTCAGCGGACCGGCCATACTCAAACTCTCGGCCTACGGTGCACAATACTTGCACGAACACAACTATCAGGCCGACATCGCCATCAACTGGTGTGGTGGGCGCAATGCTGAAGAGGTGGCCGCCGAACTGCACAAAATGGCCGTGGATAATCCACAGAAACAGCTGCAGAACATCTACCCGACATACTTCACCAATGCGCTGTGGGTGCATCTGCTCGACGAATGTAAACTGCGAAGGGATATGAGATGGGCGGAAATGGGCAGAAAGGGGCTCAACCGCCTGACAGAGACACTCACCAACCATCATTTTCACATCAACGGCAAAAATCGGTTCAAAGACGAATTTGTCACCTGCGGAGGCGTTGCACTGAGCAATGTCAAGGCCAATACATTGGAATGTGTCAAGCATCCTCGCCTGTTTTTTGCGGGTGAAGTGCTCGATGTGGATGCCATCACCGGGGGCTTCAATCTGCAGGCGGCATGGACAATGGGGTATGTGGCGGCAAAGAGCATGGGTGAAGAATATGAAAAGTTAACGAGATAACAAAATGGGGGATGGAAACAAAAAAAACAAAAAAGGCATGCGAAATATCAAAACGCCACATTTTTCATCGATTTTAGCCAATTTATAGCACCAAATGCTTACACAAATGTTTTATTTATGACATTTTGGGATAAAACGTAAATTTACACTATAAATTTTTTTGAAAATAATCACAAAAATCCTTGGTTGATAGCAGAATTTTATGTATTTTTGCAACGTAAAAAAATGAAATAAGACAAAGCCTGAATCTAATACTATGAAACACACCATTTAGGCGATTTTATTGTGAAAGGTTGAACAAACGACCATGATGAATATTCTGTCGTGATGACTGGATGTATCATCAAGCCAAGCAAGGGAAAACCCGGATGTGAATCCAAGTTTCTTTCGGTTAGTAGTTGCCATATCGGTAAAGGCTGTCATGGGAATAATGTGAAGCGAAAACATGATAGGTAAGATATATATAATGATAAAATGAGGTTAGTAATTGCATGAAAAACACATGATCGCAAAACATGGAAAAACAACATAGCAGAAAACATGAAAAACACATAACAAACAATCAATAATGGATTCCCGATTGCTGATACTGACAATACAACCTTGAACAATCTATATAGAGCGACCTGATATTGAGGCCAAAAGCCAAGATGTCGGGTCGCTCTATGTTTGGTCATGCACCCATCCTTTTTTTTTAAAAACACCCCATAAAAAAAACAGCAAAGGGCATATAGTATCTATGCCGGGCAAACAAAAAGGAGCTGCCCCAAAAGGCAGCTCCGAAAACCAAATTCATTGATGGTTCCTCATAGATAAGGAACTATGTGCATTTACGTTGTAATGCTCAAGCTTCAGGCTCTTCCTTGATCTTGCGTCCCAATGTCAGATAGGCAAT
>SFEK01000228.1 GCA_004557285.1 Bacteroidales bacterium
TATCTACGCTTTTGCGCTTACAGCGCGACCATCACCTACATGAAATAACCCAGGGTGTCGCTACGCTCTACCCTGGGCTATGCGCTTTTGCGCTTACAGTGCGACAATTACAAACATGAACTTCAGAATTAGGATATTCAATTTTTGCACATCAAACTGTACACCCTAGTTATTTAATTCTTAATAAAGAACTGTTTTGCTCTTTATTAATTTCTTCTTTGATTATTTTTGTCTTGCGTCCGAAATCAAAGGTGTAGGTGAACGAGAGATTACAGTATTGGCTCTGGCTGCGGTCGAGGACTTCGCGGAACTGGCAGTAGGGCATGGCCTCCATCGTGGTCTTGGTGCGACGCTTGGTGAAGGGCGACGAGACGAGGGCGGCAATGTAGAGGTTCTTGTGGGAGTAAGACAGTTTCATCGAGTAGTTGACGGGTATTTCTGCAATGGTCATCGTAGCGAAGTCGAGCGTCTTTTGACGGAAGCTGACGGTGGGCTGGATGGAGAAATAGTGCCAATAGTAGGCTGCATTGAGGTTTCCCGTCAGGTTGTTGGTGTGGATGCTCTCGCGGGCATCGAGCCACGAGTGGGCATAACGGATGTCACCGCCGATGCTGGCCCGTTGCGATAGACGGTAGGACAATCCAACTATTTCGGAAAAATGGTGTGTGTCGCCATCATTGCTATACGAGCGGATGATGCGGTTGCCGCGACGAGTATAGTCGGTGGTGACGTAGTTGTGGCTGAAATTATATTGCGATATGGCCGAGAGCGTCCACTTCTGCTTGAATTGCTGCATATAATAAAGATAGGTCACGAAGTCGTAAGACTTCTGCAAGTCGGGATTGCCCTTCACGGAGAGGTAACGGTCGATGGCTACTTCGGCATCGTTGATGATGTCGGTACCACAGTTGGAATTGACATAGTTCACGGCATAGAGCAGACTTCCGCGCGGTATCTGGTATTGCAGACGGACATTTACGCGAGGGGTGACTTGGCTCATGTCGTTGGAGCCGTGCAGATGATATTGCAACCAGTCCACGCCGAGGCGCGACGTAAGGCTGAGCTTCTTGCTCAGCCGACGGTTGTAGGACAGAAATGCCAACGACTCGCCTTTCCACAGATGCTGCCAGAGTTCGGTGTTCTCGGTGTAGTGCGAGTCCCAGATGTTGTGATAATGGTAGAGTTCAGCGGTGAAGGCTCCTTTTGCCAGCGTCATGTTGTAGATGCATGCGGCACGGAAACTGTAGGCATCCTCCGACTCACGGACAAGGTTCTGATAGTCAGTTTCACTGTATCTGCGGTCGTATTTGTTGCGGTCATAGGTGAAGTGTGCGCCGTAATTAAGCGACTTCGTATTGCTGAAACGGTATTCGCCGTTGAGGTCGAACTTGGGCGACAGGCTGTTTTGAGAAGTCTTGGAGGCGAAAGGCTGATTGCTCAGCCCTGTCAAGTCTGATGTTCCATTGAGCCGATTGTAGGGCATGTCGCTGTTAACAAGTGTCAGTTTGGTGGTCAGGTAGTTCTTCTGCCCTTGGTACTGGTGGCGAAGTTGTACATACTGGCCGTTTCGCTTGTAGGCAGACTCCTGTTCAATCTGTCGGGTGAGAGGCGTGTCAAAGTGGAAATGTTCTTCTGAAGTCGCCTCGTTGTCGCTGACCTTCGTATAGTCAAGCCCGGCAAAGACAGAATAGGTGTTGCGCCCGTGGTTGATGGTCGTTGCCAAATCGTAGATGCCGTGCCCGAAGCCGATGGTCTGCTGTGCCTTTGCCAGCACATAGCCGCCATAGCGGTATAGCTTCACCACGAAGTTGATGGCTGTGCGGTCGTTCGAATACTTCCCAGCAGGTATGTCGTGATACTCAATCCTCTCAATGTCTCGCGGACGGAGCATCATCAGGTCGCGCACGTCGCAGGACTGACCGTTCAAGTAGAGCGTGGACTTTGCACCCATTGCCTCCACGTTGCCAGTCTGCATATCCACCATCACGCCGGGGATGAAGCAGTTTCGCAGCAGTTCGTAGGCATTGCCTGAATGTCGTCGCTGGTTGGCATCGGGGAGTACGAGTATGTAGTTATCCATCCGCTCCATGTTTGGAGCCAGCACCACGACCTCCTGCAAGGACTGTTCGCAGGCGATGGAGTCGGGGGGAGTCTGTGCCTTCGTGAATATCCCTACCAAAAGCAGGCCCAGCAGGAGTATGAATCGTTTTACCTTTTTCATATTGTCTATTGAGTTTTGTTTTGTTATTAGCGTGTATATGTAAACTTCAACACCAGTTCGTAAGAGCGCAGATGGTAGTCATATGTATAGGTATTTACAATGCCTCCTATTAACGCAATTCAGCACCCGCACCTATTAACTAGTTAGCTCTGAACATAATGACGACTTTATTAATTAAGCGCAAAATTACATCAAATGTTGTGCAACTACAAATTTGAGGCGTTTTTTTCTTGAATTCGAAAAACGCTTGGCGTTTTATTTTCCTTTTTCTTCCTGAAAATCTTTGTTGTTTCATTATCCTAAATTC
>SFEK01000229.1 GCA_004557285.1 Bacteroidales bacterium
GCCCAGGAGACTTGGATGAAGATATATAGTGACGATGTGTTAATAGGGACAGTTGATGATTGGCACAATGGTTGGAATGGGATAATTAGGGCAAGTCGCAGTATTAAGTTTGAAGTTGATGCCTTTGGAATTGTAGTGGAAGATATTGATCCGAGCGAATATATGGACGACAAACAGCCAAATTACAGTTATGAGTTCCAATTTAATCGAGGAGGTTACTATAACGTTGAATTTAACCCCAATATTTTCCAGGATATGTGGGAATTCTCTTTTAGCAATCACAAGCATACCTTCTCAGAAATTCCCACAATGCCTACGTGCAATACGATTGGGAGGCCTGTCCAATGTTCCGGCTGCCAAAGATGGTTTTGGGACATCGGAGGTACGCTTAATGATGAGTGCGCCGCTACCGCCTACAAGCCCGTCTTGGGACATGATTTTTCGGATCAAGAATGGAATATAGACGTGGTGAAGGGAGGCAAATTCAGAACTTGCACAAGACAAGGCTGCGAACACAAGCAATATTCGTACGATGTAGTGCCGGGAGAGCCCGCATTGGAAATTACGCTGAGCGATGGCGCGACACTTACCTACCCGCAGTCGATGCGCCCGGTATATGCTCAGGACGGAACGATGTGGAAAGTAACAGTGGGCGAAACCACAGCCTGCGAACTGGCTGTAGCACAGGCAACGGGCATATCCACGCAATGGCCGCATAATGTGGCCGACCATCAGTGCGCCGACAAGAGTTGGACAAACAGTTGCACGGTGGAAGGTTGCGCGGAAGGGCTCACCAAGCGTTGGATTGACATCAACGGCAATAAGGTGGAAACGAAAGAAACGACTGGTGCCCTTGTCGTCAATGACCTTACCCTCAACGATGCCGCGGGCTATGTGTGCGAGGCCGACTTCACCGCAGTTTCTGCCAATTATAACCGCAGAATGACCAGCGAATGGGGCACGCTTTGCCTGCCGTTTGAAATACAATACGATGCCCAGGCAGCCTATAAGTTCTATCGGCTGAAGGATGTGAAAACGGACGTAATCGTACTGTCGGAAGTGACGGAGAACATCCCTGCCGGTACGCCGCTGTTGGTGCGTCGCCCTGCCGAAAGCAAAGGCATCTCTTTGCTGGCCACCGATGCAGCTGTCACCCATACCCCGGCAGTGGGTAGCACCGCAAACGGCTTGTCGCTTGTGGGGCAGTTCGTCGTGTCGGATGCTTTGGCGGCGGACAGTTACATCATCAGCAACAATACATTTTGGCGCGTGGGTGATTTGACCGCGGATAAGCAAAACGCTGCCGTCAAGGTGGGGGCTTTCCGTGCCTATCTGCAAGCGGATGCCCAGCAGCCGGCAAAGATGATGGATTTGTCGGTTGAAGGCGATGACGTCACAGAAATAGTGGAAACCCTCAACGGCCTCACCGGCAGCGAGGCGGCATACTTCGACCTCAACGGCAAACGGCAGGCGGGCTTGCGGAGAGGCGTGAACATCGTGAAGAGAAACGGCAAGACAATGAAAGTAATCATAAACTAAGCGTGGGGTTCAGTAAAACCTAAAACGCTAGGTAAGAAACTAAAAAACAGAAGAAAATATCATGAAAATACTCACATTGGTGGCATCCCTGCTGGTAGGCATTACCGCCATGCAAGCCCAGACAGCGTACATATCCGCGATTATCGGTAACGGCAACGACTGGAAGATAGTTAAAAGCATAGAAGTGAACGGCAATCAGGTTGTCTACACGCTCTCGGACGATAGCCAGGTGAGAGCCGATGCCGTTCATGGCCAACCAAGCGCGCTGCCCGTCATCCACGATGCACTCTATTGCGTGCCTGGGACAGTAACAGATATTCTATTGCAGGAAGTCAACAAAACCACCGCGCTGGTTCTGTGTGGAGCGGTAAACCGGGATGACATTCGTAATTTTAATAAATACTATTTGCCTCAAATCAAGTCAGCCGACTTCAGCCGTTTGGACATGTCGGCGGTTACATCCGTACATTCATTGTTTTATGGGTGTGCGGCCCTCGAAAGGGTAGACTTTGGCGGTAAGATAGGTAGTCAAGTTACTATTCTTTTTCAATTGTTTTGTAACTGCACAAGTCTCGAAGAAGTAGATTTCAGTGGGTGCGATTTGTCAGGAGTAACCGAATACACCAATTGCTTTTTAAATTGTTCAAATCTGCGAACCATAAAGGCCGTTGGCTGTAATGACAAGACTGTGGAAGTATTGCGGAATGCGTTGAGTAAGGTTGATTTGAATGGAGTCGTTATCGTAACGTCCGAACCCACACCCACCACTGCGCGATAGATGCGATTATCCTTCACAGCGCTTTATTTTTATTAGTTTGCGATGCGACTATTTCCATCATAATATAGCGCGCGAGCCAGGGCGCAACAGCATCTACCCACCTGCAACGCGCGCCTCGTAATATAACACATCGCCAACTCCCGCTTGTGCAAAACTCGTCTTTTAACATTTCATGGATTGTTGCGAAATGTTAAAGCGATTTGCATTT
>SFEK01000230.1 GCA_004557285.1 Bacteroidales bacterium
AGCCATGAAGAATGGAAAATCCAAGTTCAATGTAATACTTGCTGTCGTAAAACAGTAAGGAAACTACTCATGCGCAAGGGGTGCTGAGTAGTTACCAAAACAGGCAGAAATCGTAAACTTTGTTAAAAAACACCCGTTTTCGGGTTTGATTTGTGCGAAAAGCGTATAAGTAGAGTGAGGACTTGCCTCAACAGGGGTGCACACTGGGTGTGGAAAGATGTCGCGACAACGCCTCCTGCGAAGCAGGTCCGCAGCTGCTCCCCACTGACTCCCTAATTGTGGAGGGAAACAGCAGAGCGGCAACAGAGATAGAAACGTGGACGGGCAGCCAACCCTCCACCATGTGTAACCAAAAAAACTTTAACAATTATGGCAATTCTTAAAGGCATTTTGAGCAAGATGAAAGGCTCAGTAGGACAGTTGACTTTCAAGCAGTCGAGTATCGGAACAGTGGTAAGCGAAAAGCCTACCTCGGTGAAAAACGCCAGAACGCCGGCACAACAGCGGCAGCGCATGAAATGGGTGAACATGGTGCGCCACTATTCGGGCATCGCCCCGCTGCTGTCCATGGGATTTGAGAAGAAGGCA
This sequence comes from Bacteroidales bacterium, assembly GCA_004557285.1. GTDB lineage: Bacteria > Bacteroidota > Bacteroidia > Bacteroidales > Bacteroidaceae > Prevotella. The sequence goes on from SFEK01000230.1 coordinate 589, forward strand.
CCCGGAGTGACCGACTACAACATGTTTGTGAAGGTGAATGCGAGCAACATCCCCGTGTACATGAGCAAGACCTTGGCTGATGCCGGTGCCTGCATCGCCGCTCCCTACCAGCTGACGCAAGGCACGGTGACGAGCATCAACGTGAGCGGAACAGGTGCCGACAGCAAGACCAACATCGCCCTGGCCAGCCTCGCCGTCACGGCACAGACCACCGTGGCCGAGTTTTCGAATGCCGTGGTGCTGAACAACCCTGAGTTCAACTATGGCGAGAAAATCTCCTTCTTTGACATCACGCAGAAGATGAACGATGAGACACAGGTGCCCTACTGTGTGTTCAAGGCCTACAATGTGGTGCTCGACAAAGAGAACCAGGCCAAGCTCTGGGACGTGGCAGGCAAGGCTGGATTTGCCTCGGTGGATGGTTTTCTGGGCTTCGGCGGCGACAGCAGCCACGGCGGCGGATGTTTTGCCTGGGTGCACTCGGTGAAGAAAAACGGCAAGACAAAGGTATCTACCCAATACCTCATCGACAACAACCCCTTGCTGGAGGAATATATCACCGAAGAGGCCTATGACAAGGCCGTGAAGAGCTACGGCGGCAGCAACACTGTGTTTCTCTCTCCTGAAAGGCAGAGCGAAACCGGCAGCACCGGTGGCGGCTCGCAGGACACCGAGAACAGTGGCACACCGGGTGGCGGAGGCTCTGGCAGCACTGGCGCTTCGGGCAGTGACAGCGGCAGCGACGAGGAAGGCGGCGGACTGGGTGCCTGAACCCTTTAACCCCTTAAACTTTTAACTTTTAACCCTTAACCCTTTAAACTTGAACAACTATGAGCAACGAGAACAAAAGACGACTGGTGAGGTTTCTGTGGAACGTGGCTTCTGCCATCCTTGCCGCCATCGGTACTGCACTGGGTGTGTCGTGTACCATGGGATGAGAACATCAGATGTTGAATCTTCACCAACAGGGTGACAACCGTGCAGCCCGGGCCATTGATGCCGCGGGCTGCACTATTGTTGGGGGATGGCATGGCTGATGATGTGTCTGCATGGCTGCTGCTGTTGAGGGGATGGCATTGCTGCTGACGGTGGTGCATTGCACAGTGAGCGCCACACGAAAGCAACGATGCGATAAAAAGGGGGACAACGGTCTTCAAAACAAGGAAAATGTCAAGAGCGGTACACAACTTGCGGTGTTTTTTTTGGCAATACAAATAAAAATGGCTATCTTTGCATAACTTAAACTTTATTCTCAAAATAATACTTGAACCTCAAAACAAAATGACATGACAAATGAAGAAGCATGGAACATCAATTGCCAAAAGGTGTATGCTTTTGTGGAGCGCAACCATAGGGCACCGTCGCGCCACAGAATTGAGGAACACACCCTGCTGAACTGGTTGAAATACAACCGCAAGTGTCTGAACAAAGACAAGATGCAACCCCAGCGCAAGAAGAAGTTTGTCGAGCTTCTGGAGCTTATCCGCCAATACCACCGCGTGAACCAGTATAAATGAACAAGAGTTTGTGCATTGGGGCAATCGCACCATGCAGGTATTCCTCTTTGAACAATGAACGATGAACGCCTGAAGGCACACCCGCAGAATCCCACTATTGCCGACATACTCTTCAAGACAACATTCTTGGAGAACTGGGGTAGTGGTGTCGGCCGTATCATGAATGCTTGTCGAGAGGCTAACCTTCCTGAGCCTGAATATAATCAGAATGCATCTTTTGTTTGGGTTACGTTTAGAAGGACAGCCATACAAGCATACAGCCCCTCAACCCCCACAACCCCACAAGATAAAAACCCCTCAACCCCCTCAACCTCCAAGCGAGAGGATGCTAAGTTGAAACGGTTGAGAACATTATTATCTACAATAGGAGAAAATGGTGCTAGCCTGAAAGTTCTTATGGAAGCAATGCAGCGTAAAGAT
>SFEK01000231.1 GCA_004557285.1 Bacteroidales bacterium
TGGCGACGGCACACATGGCGGCATCATTGCCGTGGTGGATTATGGTACACTGAATATCAATAATTGCGCCTTTACGGGTGCCATCAATGGTAGCACGACCAACAAGTGCGGTGGCTTCATAGGATATACAAACAAGACATCTAATATCAGCAACTCCTATGTGTCGGCTACCTTCGGCATTTCATCGGCAGGCTGCAACATCGTCAGCCGAAAGGGAGGAACGGTGACGGTGACAAACTGCTACTACCTCAACGAGCTCGGCAACTACATGGATGGCATCACCAAGATGACAACCACCCAGTTTGCCAACGGCGAGGTATGCTATCTGCTCAACGCTGGCAAGACCGACGGCACACAGGCATGGCATCAGAACCTTGCGAGTGAAGGCGGAGATAAATATCCTGTGCTCAGGACCACGGACGGAAACACCGTATATGGAGCCAACATTGAGTGTGCAGGTGTCATCGTGGGAAAAGTTTGTGCCAACAACCCTGTAAATGATGAGGTACACGAAACTCACGACTTGGATGGCAATGGCTTCTGCAGCCGCGGATGCTATGAGGCGGCAACTTATAACACCACCAATGGAGTATATGAGATAAGCAATGCCGGACAGTACAACTGGTTTGCAGGTCTTGTCAACGGCACACAAGCTGGCACTACGCAGAACAAGTCTGCCAAGGCTATTCTGAAAAACAACGTGGACTTCGGTAGCCACTCATTCATCTCTATCGGCGGACACTCCACGACCAACCTCTTTGAAGGCACATTTGACGGACAGGGACATAGTCTGACCGTCAACCAAAGCGGCAGCAACAACACAACACCGTTCGGATATATCGGCTCATGCACCATCCAGAACCTCACGGTGAAGGGTGTCATCAATACAGACATTTCCTTTACCAGTGGTATCGCTGCCTGCAAGTACGGCACGGGCACCGCATATATAAAGAAATGTATATCGGATGTCACCATCAACTCTTCCGTAATAGGCGACGGTACACACGGAGGTCTCCTCGGTACATGTGAGGAAGGAATAATCGATATCCAAAACTGTGGTTTTACAGGTGCCATGAACGGAGAGAACACCACCTGCTGCGGCGGCTTTATCGGCTACACCAAAGGCACGTCCAATATAACCGGCTCATACATCAGTGCCACTTTCGGTATTCAAGACACCGAATGCGACATCGTCAGCCGCAAAGGCGGAACCGTGACAGCATCAGGATGCTATTATGTCAACCAGATAGGTACCACCGTACCCTCCGGCATGACACTGGTGACGCAGACACAGGTGAAGAGCGGTGAGCTGGCATACAAGCTCAACGGCAGCAAGTCAGACGGCCCGCTGATATGGTATCAAGACCTCACACCGGAAACTGGCGACAAACACCCCGTGCTGACGAATAGCGGCAGCAACACAGTGTATTATGCCAGCATACTTTGCGGAGGTGAGAAAGACGTGGCCAAGACGTATGCCAATATCAAAACGGTGAGCATAGAGCATATACTGCCCGATGAGACGTCTTTTAATGAAGCACAGTCAATCTATCAGAAAACCTGTCAGAGATGCAACACCGTATGTTATTTCGCTGACAGCCAAGGACTCCTTGCTGCAGAAGAAGGTGAGAATGGTACATTCACTACCGACAATTATGCGTTGGTAGACGCCACACCGTATGACAACAATGCTGTATTCACGGCAAAAGAATTCACTTACACACGCTCGTTCCCGGGAACAAACTGGTCTTCATGGTATGTGCCTTTCGAACTTACACTTACAGAGGAGATATGCTCTAAGTATATGTTCTCACGCATAAGCAACGTGCATCAGTATGACACCGACAACGATGGCAATGCCGACAAGACGGTTGTGGAGAGCTTCAACCAGAAGCCAGGCGTGACACTCAAGGCAAACTATCCATATCTTGTGAAGGCGCTGACAGAGGAAGACAAGAATATGACCATAACGCTGACTGATGTGGTGACTGCCAAGGCAGAGTCAAACAGCATCGACTGTCAGAGCGTGGATTATAAATACACCTTCACCGGAACATACAGCGGAATGGGCGACTCCGGATTGGCAGATGACTCACCCTATGCACTCTTCGGTGACGGGCAGTGGTGGCATTTCCATAGCCTTTCGCCCATGCGACACTATCTAACCATCAGTTCACTCACACCGTCATATCTTGCTGCTCCAGCTATGATCGTGCTGCAAGTGACAGGCGAAGAGAGTGCCACTGGCATCGTCAATCTCTATGATGACAATCGCAAAAAGAATGAAACGTACGACCTCTCAGGAAGACGCCTGCCCGACAACAGCCTTCAGCGCGGACTGATAATCCATAATGGAAAGGTAGTACTGAGGAAATAACAAAACCAAGAAGAAATACATATCGTTATGAAACACAATAATAGAAACAACAACATGCTGCTCACGCTGCTCCTGCTCGTGGCGGCAATGGTCATGCCAAAGATGGTATGGGCGGAGATTACGCCGACAAAGCCAAGTAGTGGT
>SFEK01000232.1 GCA_004557285.1 Bacteroidales bacterium
CCCAATCAACGCAAGCATAATCGTGGAATGTTATTTCAATGTAGTTCAAGCTCTCAACAGCACCCTGTGCAGGAGTTGTGGTGATATTCAGTTCATCGCCAGAACCTGTTTCCTGGATGGTATAAACAAACGACTGAGCCTCAGTGTTGATGTTGTCAGGATCATCATTGAAGGTAACGGCACCTGCGGGGATAGTCAAGGTGTAAGTACCAGGAGCGGTGATTTCCTCAGCGAGTGAGCAAACCAATTGATTATTTCCTGCTCCCAATCCTACATTTTTAATGGTGATAACCTCACCCTCAGCAGTAGTCAATGTGGGCATTGCATCGTTTGTCCAGCTGCAAGTAGCATAGTCATTGAATGTCAGGTCGAAATCCTTCAGACTGGTTACCACACCAGGAACAGGAGCGATAGAGATGTTCATCGAAGGCTGTGGCTCATCACCCTCAATATTCAGGTAGAAGCTACACTCACGATTACTCTTTACCATGAATCCTTGAGCCTGCAAGTCGAGGTTGAAGAAACCTTCGGGCACTACAACGGTGTAGTTGCCACCAGCGGTTATTTCATTATTGAAGCTGACAATTACCTCCTGGACGATATAATCCCAGTTATCTTCCTGACCGGCAGGAATTACGTTGGTCACATCGGTAGAAGTGGCCACCACATTGCGCATTTTGTCGAGAATTTCGATTTTGCCCATCCATGTAGGCTGGATTCCTTTAGAATAGCCAAACTTGATGGTCTTGATGCGCTCAACGGTGCTGCCATCAACGGGATCAACCATTTCAGGAACTGGCAAGTTGAACTTGGCATCACAATAAACAGTGATGTAAGAAGCGTCGCCTTCTCCATTGTTGCCCTTGACTACCAGTCCGTTCATGTCTTTAGCCAAGATACTCATACCAATAGATGTGTACTCGGTCATCACCCATTCAGGTATCTCAACGGTTGCGGTCTTGTTGTCTTCGCTCATGCTTACTGCACAATCCACAGTGTTACCCATTCCAAGTAGAACAAAGGCTTTTTCAATGGTTACAGCATCACTGAATACGAAATCAACCTTATTGTCAGTAGCATCTTCAAGTATTACATCGGGATTTGATGAGTCAAAGTGGAGATCTGAAGGAGAAACAAGGGTTACGGGGCTATACTTGTAAGCCTCTGTACCACCCATGAATGAAATGGTAGAAACGAAAACAGGATCCTTGTCGTAGTTCTTGTCGTCAGTGGTTGCCCAGCCCTTGAATTCCATTTCATATTCATTCTCGGTATAGAGCACATAGTCGATAGGAATCCAGAACTGCCAGTGACCGGCTTCTGTCTTCTCGCTCTTGTCGGCAACACTCTTCACGATTTCACCTGTTGTCTTGTTGGTCACTTTATACTGCAGCACACCGATTTGGTCGTCCATGCTTGTGGTCACGTCAAGGTTGCCATCAGCAATCAGCTTAGCTACAGGAACGCCACCCATGAGGTCAACGGTTACAGAACCGTCGGCTGAAGACATCACAGCGCTCAACACCTTGGCCTCTGCTGCTTGTCTGCCAGCTGATTTGAAAGTAGCGATAACCTCGTCTGAGTGGTCAACGCCATCAGGACATACCATATTCTTCAAGGTAACAATCACTGTAGAGTTGGCATCTGTTGAGAAATTGGGCACAGGGATAGTATATATGGTTGCGTTGGCATCAGCGGGGTCAGCTTCTGCGGTGACCTGCTCTCTTGACACCTCAGCTACACCTTCCTGCTTGTTATAAGTATAGGTAAACTGTACGCCTTCGAAAGTCATGTTGCCACCGGTTTCATTGATCCACAGTTCCACAGCCTTGGCATCGTCAATAGTTTGGCCACCAATCAGACTAAATTCAGGGGTCAACTCATAAGATACCACTTCGTAGGGGAAGTTATAGAAGAATGAACCGAGTGAGCCTGAACCATCAGAATAAGCAAAGTTGCCCTCAGCATCTTTTACTCCAAGAATGTGAAGACCCATGATGCCATAGTTAGTACCTGAAGGAACCATTACATCAGGTGTACGCACTTTGTCTCTCAGGTCGATAACCAGCATATTGCCACCGAGCACCTTCACCATGCCGGCTGCAGTAAGGTTTTCTTCATAATAGTCGACTTCTGACTCCAAATCCCCATAAACCAGTTTCACGACAGGCAATGTCTCATTCAATGAGCCATCGAACTCAAGCTGTACGAGTGCATTGGTATTGTTGGGGGAGAAATAAGACAAGAACTTGTCCAACCCCTTGCCGGGAACATTGGTCTCGCTGACGAGCAGCATGGGCTTTGCCGCAGCTTTATAAGTAGTAACAACATCACCAAGCTCATTCTCAGTGTTGTTGGCATCACATACGCCCTTCAGGGTGATGACCACTTCATCATCGGCCTTTAATGTACCTTCATTATACATTTTAAGCAGGGTTGCTTTCAAGTCGGCAGTAGCAAAATAGCCCTGAGTCAGCACGTTGATGCCTACCTCTGTTGAACCCACCTTCATAGTGGCGT
>SFEK01000233.1 GCA_004557285.1 Bacteroidales bacterium
TCGCTCAGATAGCGATGGCACAAACTACACAAACAATTTGAGGTTATATTGCGGATGTGGCATCAGGAGAACCTATAATAGGAGTGGCCATCATGGTCGATGAAGTTGGAATAGGCTGTTCGAGCGATATAGACGGGAACTTCGTCATCACTCATGTGCCGGTGGGCCGGCACACCATCAAAGCCAATCATATTTGCTATGAGCCCATCGTGCTAAAGGAGCAGCTCTTGTCGGCGGGCAAGGAGATGGTTTTGGACCTGAAGATGCGCGAATGCGCCAACGAACTGGGCGAGATAGTGGTGAAGCCTCGCGTCAACAAGCAGCAGCCGCTCAATGCCATGGCGCAAACGGGTGCACGTATGTTCAGTATCGAGGAGGCAGCACGCTATGCAGGCGGTATGGCTGACCCGGCACGAACGGCATCGATGTTTGCAGGCGTGGCAGCAAGCGGAGCGACCAACGGCATCAGCATCCACGGCAACTCACCGCAGATGTTGCAATGGCGCATAGAAGGCATAGAGGTCAATAATCCTAACCACTTCGGCGAGATAACCGAAGCGGGAGGCGGCATCTTCACTTCGCTCAACGGCTCGATGCTCGCCAATAGCGACTTCCTCACAGGTGCGATGCCAGCGGAGTATGGCAATGCGCTTTCAGGAGCTTTCGACATCAAGATGCGTTCGGGCAACAACACCAAATACGAGCACGCCTTTCAGGTGGGCACCCTTGGGTTTGATATCGCTTCCGAAGGTCCGTTAGGCAAGAAAGGCAGAACTAAGGCTTCCTATTTAGTCAACTACCGTTATAGCTTCCTCAAAGTGGCAAAAGAACTGAAGGCCATCAACATGGAGAATGAAGACCTTGACTATCAGGACCTAAGCTTCAAGCTCAACATGCCGACCTCTAAAGCGGGAACATTCTCAGTATGGTTTACGGGTCTGCATGACAACTACAGCAATGATGTTCCTGACATCTCTGACTGGGAGACACTATGGGACATTAACAGCAGCTGGTCAAAGCAGACCAGCATAGCAGGAGGCATTTCACACAAGATAATGCTCAATCCGGGTGGTACCCTCCGTTCGAGTATCGCCGTGACTGAGAGCTACCGCAAACTTGGCATGGCGGATTATGACAGCAATATGTTTGAGACACCCAACATGGCGGGCAGGAATACTCAGTGGAACCTCATCTTGGATGTTGTCCATCAGCAGAAGATTTCGTCGCGCTACACCATGCAGAACGGTATCAATCAACAGCACATGGGCTTCAACCTCCTTCTCGATGTCTGTCCCACCGTGGCAAAGCCTCTCGAGCGCGTATATGACTCAAATGGCAGCACTGGCCTCACACGTCTCTACTCGAGTCATAAGCTGCAGCTGACCAACCGCCTTAGCGCTGTGGCTGGTGTCAATGTCATGTGGTTCAAACTCAACAGCCAGTGGCTCCTGGAGCCCCGCTTGAGCTTTGCCTACAAGACTTCGGCCAGCAGCACCCTCTCTGCCGCCTATGCACTCAACAGCCGCAAGGAGAATACCGATGTGTATTTTGTCGAGACAAAGCCAGGCGACGGTTCGCCAGCGATGACTAATAAAGACCTTGGGCTCACACGCTCTCATCATTTCTCAGTGTCGTTTGCCAAACAGATTGGCGATGATGCGCAGATAAAGGTGGAGCCTTATTATCAGTATGTCTTTGACGTGCCTGTGGAGGAAGGCTCAACCTTCTCGCTCATCAACAATCGCGCCTTCTACATCGATCGCCATCTCAAAGGTGTTGGCGCCGGCCGCAACTATGGCATCGACCTCACTGCAGAGAGATATCTGCGCGATGGCTACTACGGCATGCTTACCGCCACGCTTTTCAAGTCAGAGTATCGTGATGCTCAAGGCTCATGGCACAGCACACGCTACGACCGTCGGTATATTGTCAATGTCCTTGGAGGAAAGGAATGGATGCTCGGAAAGGGCAATAGCAATGTGCTGGGTGTCAATGCGCGTGTCACCATGCAGGGAGGCGATCGCTATTCTCCTGTGCCCGAAGGCTTGACGACAGAGGAAATAATGGAGCGCAATGACAAGACTGTTCCTGAAATTGCATATAGGGTTGAATTCTGAGGTCGGCGGCGGGTGACATGGGTCAATAATGGGTAAGGTATCGTCCGGATGGAGCGACTGGAATATCACAAATTTAAATACAGATAATCATGAAATTTGAAATCATTGAGAACGAAGGCCTTGAACTGATAGGCATTGTTAAGAAAATTGAGATGAAGAAGGGGGCGGAAGAATGTCCCGCATTCTGGAAGGAGTTTAGTGAACAACTGTGCATCCCGATGATGCAGGCTGGCAAACCGCTCGACGACCGGCAGGCGGCAGTGACTGAAAACAACATCGGTGAATATGCTCTGTGCGACTGCGATATGGCAGCCGGCACTTTCGACTATTTCATCAGTGGCAGCTACAAGGGTGGCAATGTGCCCGAGGGAATGGAAGTGCGCAAGGTGGAATA
>SFEK01000234.1 GCA_004557285.1 Bacteroidales bacterium
GGCGGAGGTTGCCTTGAAACAGATCGACGAAAAGGGCTATGCCCAGCCATACGCCGCAGACAAACGCAAGATATACCATGTAGGCATCAGCTTCTCTTCAGAAACAGGCACCGTCAACGACTTTGCCTACAAGCCTTGTGAGTGATTGTTAATAAAAACACGGGGTGCGGTCTGACAAATTGAACAGCCATGAACGAAGAATATTATAGTGACGACGATTATGACCAGGAGTATGCGGAAGGATATGCTGCATACAAGTACGATAATGAAGACTATGTCTCTGAATATGAAGATGGATATGAGGATGACCCCGAGTATGCAGCAGAAGAGTATGTCGAAGATTACATAGATGATTGTGTGGATGATGCCGACTATGATGTGCCACATGAAGAGCCTGTCCAAAAACTCCAGAAGGAAACTTCACATGCATCTGATATTGCCCCTCACCATATCATGCTCGGAGCTGCTGGAGCTGCATTGGGACATGCTGCCCTCAAGAACGCCGCCACCAAGCGTCGTCAACACCAAGCACTACAAAGAGCTCAGAATGTAGCACCACAAAGCACTTATGCCACAGAATGGGACAAGAAGATGGAAGGGTACATAATGAACGGTTGCGCTGTCATAGTTGCAGCGGCCACAATAATCTTCTTCGTCTGGTTATTCAGCTGAAATGGTATATAGAATAATCGTTACGGAAGTGGCAACGGAAATTGTCATTATATATCTCGGCTTGCCGAAAACGGAGCATGCCCACCCACTTGGAGCGAATCAATGCTTCCACTTTTGAACAGAAGTCCGGCATGGAATTGGCTGAAAACGAAGGAAACTGGGATTAATGATTATGTTGACAATTCATTGTGTCTGGCGCACTTTTGACAAATATAATCCTGCGAATGTGATGAGACCGTTGAGCATGAGCAGTTCGTAACCAAACTTGTAGTTGAACACATGGGTGGTGAGGCTGTCGATGCCGAAACAGAGCAGGGGAGAGAGCACGGCTATGTAGGGCACCATACGGTCGTTGACCGCCCTCTTGGTGCACAGTCCGAAGGCAAAGAGTCCGAGCAGCGGACCGTAAGTGTAGGAACAGAGCACATAAACCGCATCGATGACGCTGGTTGAATTGACCAGTTTGAACAGCAAGATGAAGCCTACAAACAGGAGGGTCATCATGATGTGGACCTTGCGGCGCAGACGGGTGTCGCCCTCTTTCTCTCGTATGTCAACACAATAGGTGGTGGTGAGGGCAGTGAGCGAAGAATCGATGGTGCTGAATGATGCCGACACGATGCCGATGATGAACAGCAGTTGGGCCGTGCTGCCCAACCAGCCCGAAGCGGCAAACATGGGCAGCAGTTCGTCGGGCGACTGGGGGAGAGCCATGTCTTGCTGGGTGGCCAACTGCATGAGCAGGATGCCAAGACACAGAAAGAGCAGATTGACGGGAACAAAGGCAAATCCGTATGTGCAGACATCTTTCTGGGCCTCGCGCAGAGTTTTGCAGGTCAGGTTTTTCTGCATCATGTTCTGGTTGAGACCTGTCATCACAATCACGATAAATGCACCGCTGACGAATTGCTTCCAGAAGTTCTGTTTTGACATCCAATCGTCGAAGACAAACATGCGGCTGTGGCTGTCGTTGGCGATGGCCTGCACCGCTTCTCCAAAGTCCATATCCAGTTTGCCCGTCACCTGAATGATGATGAGCGTGAGCGCACCCAACATGCACAGTGTCTGCAAGGTGTCGGTCCACACCAATGTCTTGATACCCCCTTCACGGGTGTAGAGCCACACGATGGCCATGAGCAGCGGCACGGTGATGAAGAAGGGCACCCCGTAGGCATCGAGCACCAAACGCTGCAGGATGATGCACACCACATAAAACTTGACGGCAGCACCCGTCATGTCGGAGAGCATGAAGAAGGCGGCGCCCGTCTTGTATGAATTGCGGCCGAGCCGCTGTTTCAGATAGGTGTATATGGTGGTGAGATTCAGTCGGTAATATACAGGGAGCAGGATAAACGCCACGACAAAATAGCCCAGGATGAAGCCGAGGCATGTCTGCATGTATGTCATGTCGGAATGCATGGCCATGCCGGGAACAGAAACGAAACTGACACCCGATACTGAAGCCCCAATCATGCCGAACGCCACAAGATACCATGGCGACTTGCGGTTGCCCCTGAAAAATGAATCGTTGTTGCCTGTTGTGTCTTTGGTCAATTTGCTTACCACAAGCAGCAGGGCGGCATAACATACTATTGCCAACAGAATGACCATATATATAATAATAGGTATAGGTAAAAAAACAAGCGCATCCGAACGTATATGCAACTACGTCCAAATGCGCTTTGTATGCTTTGAGTATCCTATATTTATTTGCGAGCTTTACCGTAGCGGCTCATGAACTTGTCAACACGACCAGCTGTATCGACGAGCTTGCTCTTACCTGTATAGAACGGGTGAGATGAGCTTGAGATTTCCACTTTTACCACAGGGTAAG
>SFEK01000001.1 GCA_004557285.1 Bacteroidales bacterium
GTAGTGTAGCCATATTCACAGATTGTTTACGCCCTGCAGGGGCAGCAGTGCATAGCCCAGGGCAACGCCCTGGGTATTAATGTGAAAGCTAACTACGCCCCGCTGGGGCAAAAGCGTCACTCCATATTTCGGATGAAACGAAAAAAGGCCTTTAAAAAAGTCAACATGACAGCGATTTCATGGTTTTGGTGGCAAGATGACATTCAGCTGTTGCTGATCAGGTGGGTTCTATTCAGCAAAAAGGAGAAGACCACCCGTGATGGATGTAGCACATCTTCTTAAAATATGGTAAATAGAAAGAAAAGGAGATAATTTTGTTGACACTTAAGCAGATTATTGCTACATTTGCCCTATCAACCAGAGTGCAACGTTGCACTCTACCAAAAGAAAGGAGACATCATGACAAATCTTAGAGAAATCTATCGTTGCCCCATTTGCGGCAACATCGTGGAAATGTTGAACCCCGGTGCCGGCACCCTTGTGTGCTGTGGCCAGCCGATGGTGAAGCTTGAAGGTAACGTGACAGACGCCGCACATGAGAAGCATGTGCCCGTTGTGGAGAAAATTGATGGTGGCTACCGCGTAAGGGTGGGAAGCATTGAACATCCGATGCTCAACGAGCATTATATCCAATGGATTGAACTGCTTACACCATCATCGGTATTGCGACATGAGCTGCAACCGGGTGACAAGCCCGAAGCCATCTTCCTGACTGATGAAGAGCCCGTGGGCACCAGAGAATACTGCAACCTGCACGGACTCTGGAAAGGATAATGCATGAACAACAATCTGGCCCTATTTTCACTTTGCCGCCCGCACCTGGACTGATGCGGGCGGCTAACTTTACTATACAGTCAAGAACACACCTGTCATGAAGCGGGTTGATGACAGGCGGTAAAAAGGAACTGCCAGGTCAGACGAAACGGGCACCGTTGTCGGGCTTGACAAAGAACACCTTGAAGGTTTGCTCGTATTCAGGATATTGCTCTAAATAGCGCATGGTCATCTCACGCTCGATCGACTCCTTGAACTCAGGATTGATGAGGGCGATACATGCACCCTTGAAGCCGGCGCCTGAGAAACGACCACCATACACACCGGGAAGGGTGCGCATGATTTCATAGATGGCAATCAGTTCGGGCGAACCGCACTCATAGTTGTGGATGCTGCTCTCGCACGAATCGAAACTGAGTTTGCCAAAGAGTTTCATGTTGCCACTCTCCCATGCGGTGACACCCTGACGCACACGACGGTATTCGCTATAGAAATGTTCAGCCCTGCGGGCAAAGCGTTGCGGCATGGCAATACGTGTTTTTTCGAAGGTGGTCTTGGGGATGTCGCGCAGGAAAGTCTTGTCGAAGGTCTTCAAGGGTTGGTCGGTATAGGCCAACATGTTCCATGCGGCGGTCTTACATTCATACACACGCAGGTTGTAGTCGCTGTTGACCAACGAACGGGTGAGTCCGGAGAAGAAGATGGCAATCTCGAAATCGGGCATGTTGGGATTGCGCTTGATGACGCGGTAGTCGTTGCTGTCGCAGTCGAGGAAGAGCAGACCGTCATGCTGTCCGAGGGCGATGCAAGCCTGGTCGAGAATACCATTGTTCAATCCGATATACTCACGTTCGGCCTCTGAGGCGATATTGACCACCTCCATGGGTTTGAGTTCGATGTCGTTGGCCTTGGCAAAAGCCATGACATAGGCGATGAGCACGGCAGCACTTGACGAGAGTCCGCCCACAGGCAACGAGCCTTGGATGACACCGTTGATGCCCCGTTTCAGGGTGAACCGTTTCTTGAGGGCATATTTAGCGCCACGGGCATAGTCGCCCCAATGTTTCTCCTTGACCAGCGTGCCTTGTGTGATGTCGAAATCGACGGTGCCCTCAAAGGTCTTTGACTCAAGATGCACCTTGCCGTCTTGGTTGGGTGTGAACCACAGATCCACGCCCTTGTCGATGGCAAATCCTGTGACAAGACCATGCTGATGGTCAACATGTGCGCCCAGCGGGCACACACGGTAGGGTGAGAAGATATGATACTTAAAGTCTGTCATGTTATTGTATTTAAGGTTATACATTATTTCTGCTGTCTTGCGGCATACCACTCGGCAAATCTGCGGAGTCCGACACGCAGAGGCGTTGAAGGCTTGTAGCCGAAGTCCTGTTCCAAGGGAGTGGTGTCGGCAAAGGTCACAGGCACGTCGCCCGGCTGCATGGGCACCAGTTGTTGATGAGCCTCGAAGTCGTAGTCCTCGGGGAGCACACCTGCACGCACCAGTTCTTCTTGAAGGATGGTAACGAAGTCCAAGAGGTTTTCGGGCTGGTTGTTGCCGATGTTATAGACACAATAAGGAGGGATGGGCAGGCCGTCTTCACCCGTGGCACGTTCGGGTGCATGTTGCATCACACGGATGACACCCTCCACGATGTCGTCAACATAGGTAAAGTCGCGCTTGCAGTTGCCATAATTGAAAATCTTGATGGTGTCGCCCTTGACCAGTTTGTCGGTAAAGCCGAAATAGGCCATGTCGGGACGCCCTGCAGGCCCATATACGGTAAAGAATCGCAATCCAGTAGAGGGGATGTTATACAACTTGGAATAGGCGTGTGCCATGAGTTCGTTGCTCTTCTTGGTGGCAGCATAGAGGCTCACGGGATTGTCCACCTTGTCGTCGGTAGAATAAGGTATCTTCTTGTTGGAGCCATAGACGCTGCTCGAACTGGCATATACCAGATGTTCCACTTCGTGGTGACGGCAGGCCTCAAGGATGTTGTAGAAGCCGATGAGGTTACTCTCGATGTAAGAGTCGGGATTGGTGATGCTGTAGCGCACGCCTGCCTGAGCGGCAAGGTTGACCACAACCTGTGGTTTGTATTTCACGAACACCTCTTCAACGGCGGCCTTGTCGGCCAGGTTTTTGCGATACATGATGAAACGGCTGCCAAAGGCATCCAATGCTTGCAGACGCTCTTCTTTCAGGCTCACATCGTAATAATCGGTGATGCTGTCGAAGCCGATGACGGTCAGGTCGTTGTATTCGGTCAACAGACGTTTGGCAAGGTTGCTTCCGATGAAGCCAGCTGCTCCTGTTACAAGAACAGTCTTTCCGGTTAAGTCAATATTATAATTCAGCATGGTGATAAATGTTTATATATGTTTTGATTTTAAATTCTAACTACAGTCCCGCTACCATGCACAGACATAGCAGAGGGCGTGATAACCTTGGGTGGCAAAGAGATAGAGCACGATGGCAGGAGCCCACGCCGACAGACCTCGACACATGGCGTGCATCACATCGTGCCACGACCGGAGGATGCCTGCCGACAAACCGTAGGCCATCGACGAAAAGGTGAAGGCAAATGCCAGCAGAGGTATCAATCCCCTGCTGAACGAACTATCGGCAAGGGTGCCTGTTACGCTGAGCAACAAGGCATGGGGAGAAAGGGTGAGCCACGCCGTCAGCAACAGCAGAACCGCCCACACCACAGCTGCCGCATAGAGGGCATGGTGGCGGCGGTAGGACAGCTGTTCGCCCCGGCGCACATCCTGGCACACACGGCTCATGCCACCTTTGGTCCACACCCCGTAGGCCAAGGCGCACAACAGCATATCCACCAGCAAAGGACTGGCCAAGAGCGAGGCGAAATGGCCGATGTACCATCTGATGCCCTCGCCGCTCATCAACGAACGGATGGTCGAAGCCGGATCTATGGTTCTGACAATCCATGACCCCAGCACCAAGACCACCTGCAAGACAAGCAAAAGCAGGCATGTCGAGGAGACGCATCTGAAAGCAGATGAATAGTGATGTCGGTTGTTATTGGGCATAAGGCAAAGGTGTGGTTTGGTTAGGGATGCTTATCTTCGTCGGCAAACAGATGGTCGGCATCCAGGATATGCAGTTCGATGGCTCTTGTCACCAATCGGGTGGCGTTGATGTTCACCCCATTGTTGCCTTCAGGAAAGAGGCGGCGCACCAGTTCGTTCTGTCGTTTTTCCAGACTCTTCACGCCAAAGGGCATTCCGCGCAAGGCGGTAATCTGGTCTTTGGTATAGCCCAATGCCAGGTGGCGGAGGAAGCGTTCGTCATATTCGTCGATCTCATAGTTGACCAACGACTCCTGACGGAGAATCTCGCTGTTGACACTCGCCTTGAAACGCTTGATGATTTTCTCCAGTATGGGCTGGTTGAACACCATCTTCTTGCCCGACATCACGCTGGATATATCACCTCGGGTGAGCAGTTCTCCACTTTTGAGGATAATGCCGTCGCATCCGGCATCAAGGGCATCAACCCACAGTTTTTCGTTCAGGATCTCGCCTGTGAATATCAGCACCTTGACATGGGGATATTCCACCTTGGTATGTCGGCATATTTCAACGCCAACCATGGTAGAGCCTCCCAGGCCCAGGTCGAGCAGCACAAGGTCGGGCACCTGCTGCTTGATGAGTTTCCAATAGGCTTCCTCGCTTTCGGCTGTTCCTATGATTTCGGCCTCGGGCACATCATTCCGCAAGATGCCTTCGGTACCTTTCAGTTCGAGAGGCACATCTTCTACAATAATCAGTTTGAATTGTTCCATGTTGATATGTCATTTATTTGATGGTGGGTTCTATGAACGACCACCGTAAATGTTGTCATTTCTGTTCACGGCACCGGCCAGGGTGATGGTGATTTGCGTACCGCCCCCGTCGTGTGGTGCCGCCACTATGCCGCAGCCATGCAGGTTGGTCTGTTCGCTGTTGTCTCGGATGATTTGCTTGCACACCAGGAACGGGATATTGTCCACCGATGGCGAGAAGAGCGAAGCGGCCTGTTGTGGCGTGGTGTTGAAATCGGGAAAGTGCAGGCAGACGACCAGGTATTTGTTCTCTTTCATCGAGGTGTCCACCCCACTCCACGCCCCACATTGCCGTCGGAGAATCTCAAAGAGATAGTCAAGGAGAATGGCATCGCCGGTTGCCCAGACCTCGGCATGGAGAACATGCTTGAGCGACACGGGCCGGCACGACGACTTGACGGCCGTCACCTGTTGGCGTGTCTGTTCTGTGAGTATGGTATATAGTTCCTTGTAATAGCTCACCACCTCGTTGACGTCGTCAATCTGTCGATGGTCGGTTTCCACCAGCTGTTGTATCCGCGAGGGGTAATACATCGTTTCGTGTTTCAGGGCGCTGAGGCAATTGTCGGTAATGCTGTTTGCCACATAGAGCTGCGCGGCTTCATACTGTTCACGATGCAGTTCGTCTTCGAGCAGTTCGATGTCGGTCTGTTGCCTTTGGTCGAGGGCCACAGAGCGTCTCAACGCCTGTGCAATCTGCTTGACCACATCGGCAAGGGCTTGTGGATATTTCGATGTATCCACCGCCTCTACCTTCTGGTATTTTCGCTGGTTGTCGTCGTCAGCAAGCAGCACTTTGTTGATGCCCTCAATCTGTTCGGCGCAGAAACGGAAATAGAGGCGCCGGCGGTAATACATGAAATAATAGGCCAGCACGATGGTGAGCAGGAGCAGCGACAGCATCAGCACGGCGATGACCTTGTCGGCACTCGAGCGTTGCATGGTGATGCAATAGTCTGGCAGACTGCGGTCGGCCGACCGCAACTTGAACAGTTGCACATACACCTGGTTGTTGTCGTTGTATAATGTCCAGTCGTGCAGGGCCAAGGCTGCCACCGCCACCTCGTTGCGTATGTCGAGGATCAGACCGTAGTCGGTCTTGACCTGCCGGCGGAACCACCCGATTTCTGCCGTCATGGCTCGGCCGTTGGCGCGAAGCGTCATGGTATCGCCCTTTGAGGGATAGCATGTGAGATAATGGCGGTTGAGGTAGTGGATGACCGAATCGGAGAAGGCGATGGTCTTGCGGTATTCTCCATTCACGTTGCAGAAATAGGCAGAGTCGGCATAGAGGTCGGCCATGCGCAGATGAGTGTCGCCAGCCATGCCTTGTGCAAGGGGAGTCATCAAGGAGACAAGGGCCAGCACGAGGCGCAACACTCCCAATGGCAGACGGAAGGAGAAGCGGCTGCCCTCTCCCACCTTGCTGTGGGCACAGATGCGGCACACGCTGAAGATGGAACTTGCCTTGCGGTAGCGTTCGATGATGCCCTTGCAGTTCATCAGTCCAAATCCGTGGCCGTTGCTCACCTGATGGGTGAATATGGTGGCCAGCTGTTCTTCAGGTATTCCCTTGCCGGTGTCTTCCACATAGATTTCCACGGCATCACATGAGGCCTTTGCACCCACCGTCACCTTGCCTCCTTGAGGAGTGAACTTGCGGGCGTTGTCGGCCAGGGTGTTGAGCATGAACAGCGTGAGTGTCTTGTCGGCCTTCACCACCGCAGGGGTGGGCATGATGTGCAGGGTTATGCCTTGCAGGCGGAAGGCGGCCTGCGACCTGGCGATGATGTCGAACACATCCTGCACAGGGAAGCTCTCTATATGCAGGTCGAGTTGTCCCCGCTGGAGCTGGATCCATTGGGTGAGCACCTGGTTGTAGTCGTTGATATGCCGTGTGAGTTCAACCACATAGCCAAAGCGCTCTGCGTTGAGTTTCCCGTCGTGTGGTGTCTGTCTGATGCGTCTCACCTCGTTGATCATGCGGTCGATATAAGGAATGACGTTGCTCACGAGGAAGAACTTGGCCTTGTTGTCGATGTTCTGCCGCTTGTAGCGTTCGGTCTGCAGGCGGGCAAGCGCCAGTTGTTCGTTGATGTCTTCGGTTTTCTCCCGCTGTTGTTCCATTTTCAGCAGGTTGTTTTCCTCCCAAGTCTTGAGCGGTTGCAGCAGCCGGTCGATGTATTCGGCCCTGTCTGTACGTCGTGCCATGCGGCGGAAGACGACCAGCAGGAGGATGGTGATGATGATGAGGGCCAGGATGGCGATGATGAGGGCGTTGAGCTGCATGGAGAGCCGCTCCAGCTGTTCGGCCCGCGCCTCCAGGGTGCGGTCTTGTCGGGTCACCTCCTGCAGGTCGAGGTATATGTTGCGGTTGATGTCGCTGTTGTATTTGTCGTCCATGGCCGAATAGACCAGACTGAGGTGTTCGCTGATGCTTGCCACGAGGTCGGGTGCCTGTTTGATGTTCTTGTTGTCGTTAAGGGCTTTTTCAAGACAGATGAGCGCCGAGCGGTAGTCGCCCAGTTCCCAATAGCAAAGGGAGAGCGAGCGGTAGGCTCCTGCCGTCTGATAGACATCGCCATAGTCTTGGAAAATGTTGAGCGAACGTTGGGCAAGATTACCGGCCAGCAGACTGTCGGGCATGTTGTCGCTGTTGATATAGCTGATGCCCAATTTGTTGCTGTCGATGAGGCGTGAGCGTTGTTCCTTGTGGATGAGGTGTTCGCTGAGGGCCTGCAAGGCATTGGCCTGCCAATACACCAGACCGTATTGGGTGGCGAGCACATAGCATTTGAACAGGTAGGCAAATTCTTTACGGGCGATGTCGTAACGGTCTTTTCCCGTAAGTATGCCTCCCTCGCCTATCTGGTAGAGCATGTTGATGTATTGCGACATGTCGCTGCGCAAGGGCATGTCGTCAAGAAGATTGTCGGCATCTATGTCCATGAAATTGCAGACATGATTGAGGGCATCTACCGATTGCTGCTTGAGCCCTACATAATAATAATAGGTGGAACTGACGATGGAAAACTCTGTTTGGGCATACAGCAGGCGTTTACGTAGATGTGGAGACAGCGTGGCGCTCTCCTCGGCAATCCTGTTGAGTCGCTCCAGCGCCTTCTGCCGGTAGTCGTAGAAATTCTTGTTTTTCGATTCCCGCTGGCAAAGACGCATTCCTTGGATGTCGGCTATGAGCAGTTCCACCTGGTTGTCGGTCACGTCGTAAACACTATCCAGCAGGCAGTATGCCTCGGCATACTGCATCTTGGCCAGTTTGACGAAGATGATGTTGTTGTAGGCTTCGGCAATGCCCGAAGCATAATTGGTGTGTTGTGAGAGCTGCAAGGCCTTTCGTGCCATGACCTCGGTAGAGTCGAGGTTGCGATAATGAAAGGAGTACGAACTCTCGTTCAGCTTGTCAGCCTGACTGTTGTCCTGCTGCCGACATGCCGAAAAAACAAAGAGGCCCAACAGGACGACAATCCATATCGGGCCTCTGATGTTGTATAGATTAACCGCGCACTTTTGCAATATAACCTAATGCCTCCTTACATTTATCGGTGATGGCCTGCCAGTTGCCTGCAGCCACAACGTCTTTGGGGAAGAGTTTTGAACCCATACCCACGCAGAACACGCCAGCCTTGAACCAGCCGGTGAGGTTCTCCTCATCGGGCGATACACCACCGGTGACCATCAGTTTTGACCATGGCATGGGAGCGAGCAGACCTTTGACCAGTTTGGTGCCAAGCACATCGCCGGGGAATACCTTGCAGAGGTCGCATCCCACCTCCTGGGCGAAACCTACCTCCGACACGCTTCCGCATCCTGGGGTATAGGCCACAAGACGGCGGTTGCATATCTTGGCGATTTCGGGGTTGAACAGCGGGCCTACGATGAAGTTGGCACCCAGCTGCAGGTAAAGGGCGGCGGTAGCGGGATCTACGATAGAGCCTACGCCGACAGCCATCTCAGGACATTCTACAGCGGCAAATTTTACCACTTCTTCAAACACCTCGTGGGCAAAGTCACCACGGTTGGTGAACTCAAAGGCGCGCACACCACCATCGTAACAAGCCTTGACCACTTGTTTTGCCACCTCAGCATCCTTGTGATAGAACACAGGCACCATGCCCGTTGAACCCATCTTGCTGAGTACTGCTATCTTATCGAATTTTGCCATTTTTACTTTTCTTTCTTTGATGTTTTGTTTCTACTTAAATTATCTCTGTACACGACCTGAGGCATCGCCACCGGCAAGATTTTCCACCTCTTCGGCAGACATCAGGTTGAAGTCGCCGGGGATGGTGTGCTTCAAGGCAGAAGCAGCCACGGCAAATTCGAGGGCCTTGCCCTGGTTGTCGGGATAGGTAAGCAGACCGTGAATCAAGCCACCTGCAAACGAGTCGCCACCACCAACACGGTCGATGATAGGCATGATGTCATAGTGCTTGCTCTGATAAAACTCCTTGCCGTTGTAGATGAGGGCCTTCCAGCCGTTGTGAGTGGCCGAAAGCGACTCGCGGAGTGTAGATACCACATACTTGAAGCCAAACTCCTTCATCATGCCTTCGAAGATGCCATAGTAGCCCTCGGCATCTGTCTTGCCGCCTTCAACGTCGGCATCGGGCTTATAACCCAGGCAGAGCTGTGCATCCTCTTCGTTGCCGATGCACACATCGACATATTTCATCAAAGGCTTCATGATGCTCTGTGCCTTCTCGGATGTCCACAGCTTCTTGCGGAAGTTGAGGTCAACGCTGACCGTCACGCCATGACGCTTGGCAGCCTCACAGGCCAGACGTGTAAGCTCGGCAGCCTTGTCGCTGATGGCAGGAGTGATGCCACTCCAATGGAACCACTGGGCACCCTCCATGATGGCATCAAAATCGAAGTCTGATGGGTCGGCCTCGGCGATGGAGCTGTGTGCACGGTCGTAAACTACCTTTGAAGGACGCATACTTGCACCTGTTTCGAGGAAATAGATGCCCAGACGGTCGCCACCACGGGCGATGAAGTTGGTGTTCACCCCATAACGGCGCAAAGCGTTGAGGGCACATTGTCCGATTTCGTGCTTGGGCAGCTTGGTCACGAAATAAGCCTCATGGCCATAGTTGGCTGCGCTTACGGCCACATTGGCCTCACCACCACCATATACTACATCAAATGAATCACTCTGAATGAATCTCTTCTGACCGGGAGAAGAAAGGCGGAGCATAATCTCGCCTAATGTTACGACTTTAGCCATTTTCTGATTTGAATTAATTTTGTTTTGTTAATGTATAATTTGTTTTTTGTTTACAAAGTTAGCGTTTTCATCAGTATTGAGCAAATAATTCCACAAAAAAAAACTCTTTTTTTGAAAAATACCGCCGTGTTTTCGCACAATTCAGTTTTTATTGTTATATTTGCGGTGGATTAAAGGTCAACTTTGACTAACTGAACATCGAACGACATCAAGCGTAAGCCTATGAACGAGAAAATAAGAATCAAGGATATTGCCGAAAAATCAGGTGTTTCTGTAGGAACAGTTGATAGGGTGTTGCACAACCGACCCAACGTGTCGAAAGAGGCACGCGAAAAGGTGGAGGCCGTGCTCCAGAGCATCAACTACCAGCCCAACGTGTATGCCAGCGCCCTGGCATACAACAAATCATATACCTTCTTTTGCCTCATCCCCAAACATGAGTCGGAGGCCTACTGGGCCGAGATTGAAGAGGGGGCCATGAAAGCCTGTGAGGCAAGGCGCGACTTTCAGGTGCATCTGGAAATGATGTACTTCAACCGTTTCGACAACAACACGTTCATCAAGGCAGGTAAAGAATGCCTGAACGCACAACCCAGCGGCGTGATCATCGTGCCAACCGACCTTGAGGTGACCCGCAAGTTTACCGACAAACTGCACGAGCTGCATATACCTTTTATCTTATTAGACTCTTACATGCCCGACCTCAAGCCGCTGTCGTTCTATGGGCAAGACTCGTTCAGCAGCGGATATTTCGCCGCCAAGATGCTCATGCTCATCGCATCGCAGGAAAAGGAAATCATGCTGATGAAACAGACCAAAAACGGCAAGGTGGCCAGCAAACAGCAGGATAACCGCGAGGTGGGGTTCAGACATTACATGCAAGACCATTTTCCACAGATCAAAATCATCGAGCTCGACCTGCCGCTCGACAAGCAGAAGTCTCATTATGAGGAAATCCTGGAACAATTCTTCACCCAGCACCCCAACCTGCACCATTGCATCACCTTGTGCTCGAAAGCACACATCGTGGGCGAATTTCTGCTCAAGACCAACCGGCGTGACGTGCAAATTATGGGCTATGACATGGTGGAGAAAAACGCCACCTGCCTGAGACTCGGCTCCATGTCGTTCATCATCGCCCAGCATGCCTTCATGCAGGGCTACAACTGTCTCGACTCGCTCTTCAAGGCCATCGTGCTCAAGAAAAAGGTGGAACCGGTCAACTATATGCCCATCGAACTGCTGACCAAGGAAAACGTGGATTTCTACCGCAGGACTCAACTATAAATCTCAATACATCTGACAATCAAACCAAAAAAAAGAACCATATAAACAACTATTTAAAAAACATTTATGGAAAAAGCTTCATTCATAAAAATCAATCCGGCAGACTCGGTAGTGGTTTGCCTGCGCCCTTTCAACAAGGGAGAACAAATCAACGTTGACGGAAAAGACATCACCCTGGCACAGGACACACCTGCCGGGCACAAGGTGCTCATCAACGACACAGCCAAGGGCGAAAACATCATCAAATATGGCTACCCCATCGGACATGCCATGGACAACCTCAAGGCCGGCGAATGGGTGAACGAGAACAACCTGAAGACCAACCTCTCGGGCACGCTGACCTACGAATACAAGCCTGTGGATGAAAAACTCGACATTGCCAACGACAACCTCACCTTCAACGGATATGTGCGCAAGAACGGCGAGGTGGGCATACGCAACGAGGTGTGGATTGTGCCCACCGTGGGCTGTGTCAACGGCATCGCCGAGCGTCTGGCGGCCACGCTGGAGGCTGAAACCCGCCTGGAGGGCATCGACGCCGTGCATGCCTGGCACCACAACTATGGCTGCTCGCAGCTGAGCGAAGACCATGAGAACACCCGCAAGGTGCTGCGCGACATCGTGCTGCACCCCAACGCAGGAGCCGTGCTCATCCTCAGTCTGGGATGCGAGAACAACCAGCCCGAAGAGTTTGAGAAACTCCTGGGCGACTACGACAGGGAGCGCATCAAGATTCTCGTGGCCCAGAAGGTGCAGGGCAACGAGGTGGAAGAGGGCATGAAGATACTGCGCTCGCTCTACGACATCGCCAAGAACGACAAGCGCACCGCCTGCCCGCTGAGCGAACTGCGCATCGGACTGAAATGTGGCGGCAGCGACGGCTTCAGCGGCATCACGGCCAATCCGCTGGTGGGCGAGTTTTCCGACTATATCGTGGCCCAAGGCGGCACGTCTATCCTTACCGAGGTGCCCGAGATGTTTGGTGCAGAAACCATTCTCATGAACCGCTGCGAGAACGAAGCGCTGTTCAACCAGACCGTGAAACTGGTCAACGACTTCAAGGAATATTTCCTCAGCCACGGCGAACCCGTGGGCGAAAACCCCTCACCCGGCAACAAGGCCGGAGGTATATCAACCCTCGAAGACAAGGCGCTGGGATGCACACAGAAATGCGGACGCGCTCCCGTGAGCGGAGTGCTGAGCTATGGCGACCGCCTGCAGACCAAGGGGCTCAACCTGCTTTCGGCTCCCGGCAACGACCTCGTGGCTTCTACAGCCTTGGCAGCAGCAGGATGCCAGATTGTGCTCTTCACCACAGGTCGAGGCACACCTTTCGGCACATTCATCCCTACCATGAAGGTATCGACCAACAGCGACTTGTTCCGCAACAAGCCCAACTGGATTGACTTCAACGCCGGCGAACTGGTCGATGGCACCGACATGAAGACCCTGCTCAGGAAATTTGTCAACAAGATCATCGCCGTGGCCAACGGCGAACAGACCTGTAACGAGAAAAACGGATACAGAGAGATCTCCATCTTCAAGAATGGAGTGACGCTGTAATCCTCTGTAGCCGTCGAGGGGGGCTTGCCGGATGGCCCTTGTGGTGTGTCCCAGGCCCTCCTTGACCTATATTCATAGACCTATCAAGTAAACGGAAAAAAGCATGCACATCATCTATCGCAATTTTGTACGACTTCTGGCAGCAGGCTCATTCAACAGCCACGGGCCGGTGGAAAGCATGTCGCTCTTCAAATGGCAACGCCTGATGGAAGTGGCCCGTTTTCATGGTGTCCACGAATATGTGATGCAGGGCATCATCCGCAGTCAGGAGCAAGGCTACAACGGCACCCCTTCAACCATCATACAACTGGCCAAGGACGAAGCCGAGAAGAGCGACCACTTTGCCCAACCCTTGCTGCAAGGCGACAACTACCATCCTGCCCGTAACGACGAGCGCAGGTTCTCCAACTTCATCTACCAGCACAGGTACAACAAAATCGTGTACAACGAGATACACAGCATCGACACCTCGACCACCACGCTCGAGCTTCTCGACATCTGCATCAGCCATGTCAACAAGATGTACCTGGAAGGACTGCAGCTCAACGACATCATCACCTTCGGGGCATGGCTGCGGCAACTGGGCGACAAGACCGACTTTGTGAAGATTGACCAGTGGATAGGCTCCCTGCACATCGGCAAGGCCCTCGACCTGCTGGGCAGCCACCTGGTGGCCCTGTTCGGTTTCGACAAAGAGGAGATACCCTTCATGAAACGCTACGACGAGCAAGTGTTTCTCACCACCTTCGAGGCGATGAAAGAAGAACTGATGGACGGATGTGAACACCTGGCGGCTGAAAAGGGCAGAAAGACGGTGAGCCGTGTATGCCACTCCAACGCCCTGCCGCTGAAATATTTCAAATACAATCCCACAGAGGCCGCCAGCAAGGTGATGGCCAACATTGCGAGAAGTCTTTCAAATATTGATGAATAACTAATTTTCTCTAATTTTTTTTGTTATCACAACGATTAGCTGTACCTTTGCAGGCTATGAGACATTATCTTGCATTAATAGTAACAATATTCTTTCTTGACATACCATATAGTTTCGCACAACGCGCCGAAGGATACCTGCAATGTGAAGACACTTGTCGGCACATACACGGCATAGACCTGAGCCACTACCAGGGAGAGGTGTTCTGGGAGCATGTGGGCGACAACAGCAAGATGGCCTAC
Organism: Bacteroidales bacterium; assembly: GCA_004557285.1. GTDB lineage: Bacteria > Bacteroidota > Bacteroidia > Bacteroidales > Bacteroidaceae > Prevotella. The sequence continues at coordinate 13,900 of SFEK01000001.1, forward strand.
GTTTATCTCAAGGCCACAGAGGGCAGCACCAACATTGATGCCACCTATGCCAGAAACATCGACCTGGCTCACAGGTATGGACTCAAAGTGGGGTCGTATCATTTCTTCCGCCCCAAGACCGAACTGGTGAAGCAACTGGAAAACTTCAAGTCGCAATGCCGACCGGGCGACCAAGACCTTATCCCCATGATTGACATCGAAACCACAGGCGGACTGAAGACCGACGAGTTTTGCGACTCGCTGTTCAAGTTTCTCGACCTCGTGGAAAAGGCCTACCGGCAGAAGCCTTTGCTCTACACCTACACCAACTTCTACAACAAACACCTTAAAGGCAAAATCAACGACTATAAGCTCATGATTGCCCAATACTCGGACAAGGAGCCGGTGCTCGCCGACGACAAAGACTACATCATGTGGCAATATACCGCCAAGGGGCGCATCAACGGCATCAACACCTATGTGGACAAAAGCCGATTCATGGGCAGGCACAGCATGAGGGAAATCAGGTTCAAGCATTTCTGACCCCGGCACCAACCTATTACCGACAACAAACACATTATAATAATATAGTAACCTCTATAAAATTCCATTAAACCATGGCAATGATCAAATGTCCAGAATGTGGTCACCAGACCAGCGACAAAGCTCAAACATGCCCCAGCTGCGGCATACAGATAGCAGGCAACATCGTGCGTTGCAGCAACTGCGGCGAAATTTATTTCAAAGACGAAGTGGTATGCCCACATTGCCACACGGCAAACGCCATGGGCACCACACAACCGGCAGCACCACAGCCTGAGCCACAACGACCGGCAGCACCACAGGCCAGCACACCACGCCCCAAACCGACTGCACCAACAACCCCTACAACCCCATCCGACAACGACAACGGGAACGGAAACGACAGAACAGGCGGCAACAAGAACAACAAGTCGGTTCTCTTTGCCTCGATCGTCATCGCCCTGCTCGTGCTCGGCGTGTGCTTCTATGTGTACAACAACGCCCAGAACAACCGCGAACAAGAGGAATATGAGTTTGCCATGAAGAGCAACGACCCCACCGTGCTGCAGACCTATCTCGACAATTACAAGGATGCGCCACAGGAGCATCGCGACTCCATCAGCGCACACCTGCTGCTGCTCACACAGCAGGACAAGGACTGGACCGACGCTCTGGTGAACAACTCGAAGACAGCTTTTGAAAACTATCTCAAGAACCATCCCGACAGTCCGCACAAACAGGAGGCCATGGAGAAAATCGACTCCATCGACTGGGATGTGTGCTGCAAGAACAACACGCCTGAGGCCTACCAGAAATACATGGACGAGCATAACGACGGCGCACACTACGACGAGGCGCAGGACAAGCTGAAGAAAGCCAAGACACAAGAAGTGACACTTAGCGAACAGCAGGCCTTGGGCAATCTCTTCCACCGTTTCTTCGTGAGCATCAACAGCAAGGACGAGGGCGGTCTGGTGTCCACCGTCAACGACTATGTGGACTTTCTGGGCAAGGCAAGCGCCTCCAAGCAAGACATCGTGGGCTACATGCACAAGCTCTACAAGGAGGATGTGGAGCAGATGGTGTGGAGCCTCGACAACAACTACGACATCAGCAAGCGCGAGGTGGGCGACGAGAAATACGAATACACCGTTCGTTTCATGGCCCTGCAGAAGGTGAACAAGACCGACGGCAGCACCACAACCACCAAATACAAGATTGATGCCACGGTGAGCCCCGACGGCAAGATCACCCGTATGACGATGAACAAGTTTGTGGAATAAAAGACATTTGTCATGATACATTTCAAGCCTTTGACAGCCATCGTCTCGGCACTATTACTTGCCCAACCACTCTGCGCCATGCCCATAGAATTCAGAATCATCCAGACCACTGACGTACACGGTAGTTTCTTTCCCTACGACTTCATCAACCGCAAGCCGCAAGCCGGCTCTCTGGCACGCGTGAGCACATACGTCAAGCAGTTGAGAGAGCAGTATGGAGACCGTCTGATTCTGCTCGATGCGGGAGACATCCTGCAAGGACAGCCCACCTGCTACTATTGCAACTATGTGAAGCCCGAAATACCCAACGTGGCCGCCCAGGTGATCAACTACATGGGCTATGACGCCCAGACCATAGGCAACCACGACATCGAGACGGGACATGCCGTGTATGACAAATGGATTGGCGAGACACGCTGCCCCATGCTGGGCGCAAATGTCATCGACACACGCACACAACAGCCCTATCTCAAGCCCTATACCATCATCGAGCGAAGCGGGGTGCGCATAGCTGTCATCGGCATGCTTACCGATGCCATTCCTTGCTGGCTGGGTGAAGAGCTGTGGCAGGGACTGCGCTTCGACGACGTGGTGGAGAGCTCGCGCCAATGGGTGGCTTATGTCAAGGAGCATGAGCACCCCGATGTGATAGTGGGTCTCTTCCATTGTGGACTGGAAGGGGGCATCGCCACCGACGTCTATGAGGAAAACCCCACCCTGCGTGTAGCTAAAAACGTGCCGGGCTTTGATGTCATCTTCTATGGTCACGACCACCGCACCCACCAGCAGGTGGTGACCTCGGCAGACGGCAGCGAGACGCTTCTGCTCAACCCGTCGAGCAACGCCACACACGTTTGCGATGCCACCTTGCGTGTGGAAATCGACGACAACGGGAAGGTGACCAACAAGAAACTGCTGGGCAAACTGCAGAGCGTGCGCGACTTGGACATCGACGACCAGTTCATGCAGCACTTCCAGGCCAGCATCGACAGCACCATGACCTTTGTCAACCGCCGCATAGGCACCATGACACACACCATCTACACACGCGACGCCTTTTTCGGAAGCAGTTCGTTCTGCGACCTGGTGCACAACCTGCAGCTGCAGATAACCGGCGCCGACATCTCGTTCAACGCTCCCCTCACCTTCGACTCGACCATTGCCGAGGGCGACATCCACATGAGCGACATGTTCAACCTCTACAAATATGAGAACCTGGTGTGCTGCCTGAAGATGACGGGCAAAGAGATACGCAACTATCTGGAGATGAGCTACGACCAATGGATTGCCACCATGCGCACGCCCGACGACCACATCATGCTCATGGACCAACGCACCAACAGCAAGAAGGAGCCTTATTTCGTGTTCAGAAACCTGGCTTTCAATTTTGACAGCGCAGCCGGCATCAACTATGAGGTGGACGTAACCAAGGAAAAGGGCAGCAGAATACACATCCTCAGCATGGCCGACGGCACACCGTTTGACAACGACAGATGGTACAACGTGGTGATGAACAGCTACCGGGCCAACGGCGGCGGCGAACTGCTCACCAAGGGGGCCGGCATTCCTCAAGACCAGCTCACCAAGCGCATCACCTACAAGAGCGAGCGCGACCAGCGACACTATCTCACCAAGGCCATCGAAGAGGCCGGGAACATCGACCCCAAGCCCAACGGCAACTGGCGTTTCGTGCCCGATGAATGGACAAAGCCAGCCCTGGAGCGCGACCGCAAACTGCTCTTCCGTTCGGCTTATGCTGACGGTGAATGACCAAACACCTGACATCATGAAGCATTATTGGTTCATCTTTCAAGGCGACATGCTCCTGCTGGAGACTACAGCCCACGACACCTACCGGGTGCCATGTGCCGACATGCCGCCCGTGGATCCAAGCCCCGGCACCACCATACACGACATCGGCCTGCTCGACGACATCGGCGTGAAAGCCTTTGCCACGACGACACACGAGCCGCAACCGGGCTTCGAGTTCATGCCCCTCAGGGCATCCTACAACCACCTGCCACTTGCCCATTATCTCAAGGCGGGCAAATGCCGCGAAATCATCCATTGGGACAACGGAACACGCTATTGCGGAGCCTGCGGAACACCATTGGAACCCATGACCGAAATATCCAAACGTTGCCCCAAATGCGGGCGTGAGGCATGGCCGCAGCTCAACATAGCGGTCATCGTGCTCATACGCAAGGCCGACGAGGTGCTGCTGGTACAGGCCAAGAACTTCAGGCGAAACTATTTCGGACTGGTGGCCGGATTCGTGGAAACGGGCGAAACCCTGGAACAGGCCGTGCAGCGAGAGGTGATGGAAGAAACACGGCTGACCATCACCAACCTGAAATACTTCGCCTCGCAACCCTGGCCATACCCCTGCAACCTGATGGTGGGATTTACCGCCGACTATGCAGGCGGCGAGGTGGCCCTGCAGAGCGAAGAACTCTCCAAAGGCGGATGGTTTACCAAAGACAACCTGCCGCAGATACCCGAAAAACTGTCTATCGCCCGCAAGCTCATCGACAGCTGGATAGAACAGCAACAACACCCTACACCTATCCGGCATGAAACAGGGCACTAAAGTCATCATTGCCATGGGCACCAACTGCCACAGACAGCAGCACACCACCCTTGCGTTGCAGCAGCTCAGACAGCTCATCGACAGCCGCCTGCAGGCCACCCAACCCCTTGAAACCGAAGCCATCGGCATGGATAGCGACCGATTTCTCAACACACTCGTGGCCCTGCACACCACCCTGACGCTGCAACAGCTCACACAACTCACCAAAGACATCGAGCGCATGTGCGGCGACACCAAGGAAGCCAGAAACCACAACATCGTGAACATCGACATCGACATCCTGCAATATGGCGACACACGCCTGCATGTGGACGACTGGAACCGCCCGTACATCGCCACCCTGTTGAAACAACTCAACCCTTAACCCACCTATTTTTATTATATATGATGAAAAAGAACCTGACAAGACGACTGCTCGCCACGCTATGCCTCTTCATGGTGATGATGCTGGCCCACGCCCAGCAGTTTGAGCAATATTTCTCCGACAACACCCTGCGCCTCGACTACATCTTCTCGGGCGATGCCCACCGGCAGACGATAAGTCTCGACAAGCTCAATGTCATGCCCCGCTGGTACGGGCGCAAGGCACGTCTGGCCGAACTGCCTGCCGACGGCAACGGACAGCTCACGGTGCGCAGCCACCGCACGGGCGAGGTGATTTACCGCCATTTCTTCTCCACCCTGTTCCAGGAGTGGCTCTCCTACCCCGAGGCCGAGACCACCAGCCGCGCCTTCGAGAACGTGTTTCTCGTGCCCATGCCCAAAGACACGGTGGATGTGACGGTGACACTCCGCGACAACCGCCGACAGGTGATGTGCGAGATGACACACACGGTGGCACCACAGGATATCCTCATCAGGCACATCGGACAGGAGAATGTCACCCCATATGTCACCCTTCAGCAGGCCGCCGACCCCGACCATTGCATCCACATCGCCTTCGTGGCCGAAGGATATCAGGAGAGCGAGATGGACACCTATATCGCCGATGCGCAAACGGCCATCGACGCCATATTCGCCCACGAGCCCTTCAAGACGGAGCGCAGCAAGTTCAACATCATCGCCGTCAAGTCGCCATCGAAAGATAGCGGCACCAGCACACCATCGAAAGGCATATGGAAAAACACGGCGCTCCACTCTCACTTCGACACCTTCTACAGCAACCGCTATCTCACGACGCTCAGTATCAAAACCCTGCACGACTGGCTGGCAGGCACACCCTACGAGCACATCATCATTCTGGTGAATACCGATGAATATGGCGGTGGAGGCATCCTCAACTCTTATGTGCTGTCGATGACCCACCATGCCAAATACCGCCCCGTCATCACCCACGAGTTTGGACACAGCTTCTGCGGTCTGGCCGACGAATATGCCTACGAGAGCGAAGACATCCCCATGTATCCGCACGATGTGGAACCCTGGGAGGCCAATATCACCACGCTGGTTGACTTTGACTGCAAATGGAAAGACATGGTGACCCCCGACAAGAGCATCGGCCTGTATGAGGGTGCCGGCTACAACATGAAAGGCATCTACCGCCCCACCCCCGACTGCCGTATGCGCACCAACGAGCATCCCGACTTCTGCCCTGTGTGCCAGCGTGCCCTGCGCCGTCTCATCGACTTCTATACCAAATAGATGCACAGATTGCCCTACTTACGATCTACGGTCTTGTGCGGCCTCTTCATCGTCATGCCGGCCATGCTACATGCGCAGACCGGCAAGGCAGAAGACACGCGCAGACTGGAACGTGCGCTCGACTATTTCTCGGGGCAGAAATACCACGAGGCCCTGCTCCTGCTGGCTGCCCTCGACAGGCAATATACCCTCAACCCCCGCTTCAAGGCCTATCTGGGCATGTGCTACTATCACGAGTGGGAATACGACAAGGCCTGTCTGTATCTCGACGGGTGCATACCGCAGCTCGAAGCCTTCTCGCCACAGGAGCGTGGTGTGTATTATCATGCCGCCGCCGAGAGCCACTTCATGCTGGGGCAATACACCGAGGCCATCCCCCTCTATGAGCGGCGTCTTGTGGTGTGCCATGCCGACGAGCGTGCCGACGTGCTGTTCCACCTGGGGTGCTGCCACCTCTTCACAGGCAACGGACAGGCGGCCGCCGAATACCTGCAGGCTTCGCTCAGCTGCTACGAAGCCTACCCCGTTGAGGGCAGGCAAAACCGCATCACACAGATAAGCAAGATGGTGAGGACACTCCAGCAGACGGAGGCAAAAACAGACAAAAGCCCCTCTTACACACAATAAACAATGGCAATATCTCGTTATATACGATGATGATACAAAAGCGAACACTACTTTTCACGATAGCCCTGCTGTGGCTCGTTGCGGCCACGGCGCAGACTTTCACCCTGCAGGGCAAGGTGACCGACAGCGACATGAGCCCCATCGAACTGGCCACGGTTTCGGTGCTCAGCCAGGGTCGTGTGGCCATGACCAATCTCAAGGGCGAGTTTTCCATGCAGCTGCAGAGTGCCGACAGCGTGGTGGTGAAATTTTCGATGGTGGGCTACAAGACCAAGACCCGTGTGCTGCGCCGCCCACGCGGCAAGCAGACGCTGCAGATACAGTTGTTTGACGACAACCTGCTCTCCGAAGTGACCGTGACCGAAAAGAAACGGCAGACGGGAAGCACACAGCAGCTCGATGCCAAGGACCTGCAGCACACGCCCAGCGTGACGGGTAATGCCGTTGAAGAACTGATACAGCAGCAGGCAGGCGTGTCGAGCCACAGCGAACTGTCGTCGCAATACAACGTGCGTGGCGGAAGTTTTGACGAGAACAGCGTGTATATCAACAATGTGGAGGTGTATCGCCCCTTCCTGGTGCGCAGCGGACAGCAGGAAGGCCTGTCAATCATCAACCCCGACATGGTGCAGTCGATCGGCTTCTCCACGGGCGGTTTCGAGGCCATCTATGGCGACAAGATGTCGTCGGCACTCGACATCACCTACAAGCGGCCCAAGGGCTTCGAGGCCAAGGCATCGGCCAGTCTGCTCGGGGCAAGTGCCTATGTGGGCTTCAGCAACAAGAAGTTCAGCTGGAGCAACGGCCTGCGCTACAAGACCAACAAGGGTATGCTCTCCACCCTCGACACCGACGGCGAGTATGACCCCAAATTCCTCGACTACCAGACATTCCTCACCTACAGCCCCTCCAAGCGGTGGGACATCTCCTTCATCGGCGACATCTCTGACAGCCGCTACAACTTCTATCCCGAAAACCGCGAAACCAAGTTTGGCACCATGCAGAGCGTCAAGGCGTTCAAGGTGTATTTCGACGGTTGGGAGAAGGATGTGTTCACCACCTTCTTCGGATCGCTCAACATCACCCACAAGCTCAACGACAAGACCCAGTTCTCGCTCATCACCTCGGCATTCCACACCAACGAGCAGGAACGCTATGACATCCAGGGGCAGTATTGGCTCAACGAGACCGAAACCAACGAGAACCTCGGCGTGGGCACCTATATGGAACATGCACGCAACTATCTCAAGGCCACCGTCAAGAGCGTGAAGCTGGCCGTGAGCCACAAGCCCAAGAACCACCACATACAGGCGGGTCTTACCTACAAGATAGAGAAAATCAGAGAATATACCAAGGAATATGAGATGCGCGACTCCAGCGGCTACAGCGTGCCTCACACGGGGCAAGACCTCTACATGATCTATTCGCTCAAGGCCAACAACAAGCTCGATGCCAACCGCGTGGAAACCTATATCCAGGACACCTGGAAATTTGCCAACGCTGATGAAACCACCTTCTACACGCTCAACTATGGCGTGAGGTTCAGCCATTGGAACTTCAACAAGGAGAGCATCTTCAGTCCGCGTGTGTCGCTGGGCATCGTGCCGGCATTCAACAACGATGTCACCCTGCGTTTCGCCACAGGCTTCTACTACCAGGCTCCCTTCTTCAAGGAGCTGCGCGACACCTTCACCGTCAACAACATCACACATGCCACGCTCAACCGCAAAATCAAGAGCCAGCAGAGCATACATTTCATCGCCGGTTTCGACTACCGCTTCAAGCTGCGCGAGCGGCCCTACCGCTTTTCGGCCGAGGCCTACTACAAGGCGTTGAACAATCTGGTGCCCTATACCGTCAACAACGTGAAGATCACCTACGATGCCAGTCAGCAATGTAGCGGACACGCCGCAGGACTCGACCTGAAGCTCTACGGCGAGTTTGTGCCCGGCACCGACTCGTGGGTAAGCCTGTCGCTCATGAGCACCAAGATGAAAATCAACGGCAGGAGCATCCCCATGCCCACCGACCAGCGTTATGCCGTCAACCTGTTCTTCACCGACTATTTCCCGGGCACCGACCGCTGGAAGATGTCGCTCAAACTGGCCATTGCCGACGGTCTGCCCTTCGGCGCACCCCACCGCGACCTCTCCGACCAGCCTTTCCGCGCACCGGCCTACCGCCGTGCCGACATCGGCATGAGCTATCTGGCCTACGGCAAGCACAAGACGTCTGCCGAAGAAGTGGTGATATCGCCCAAAAACAAGAAAAAGAAAAAGAAGAGCAGCATCCCCGTCAAGGCGGTGTGGCTGGGCATCGACTGCCTCAACCTGCTGGGCATCAACAACGTGAACTCTTACTACTGGATTACCGACGTGACCAACCAGCAATATGCCGTGCCCAATTATCTCACAGGTAGGCAGCTAAATGTCAAGGCCACCATCGAATTCTGATGTTCATGTCCACTCCTTGCTGTTCGTATTCACCAAAACGGTCATGGCTGCCAAAGGGGGTGCGGCATACAAACCAACAATAACTGTACAACTGTAATGACTGTACAACTGTAATGACTGTAATTTCGAAAGGCAGCCACAAGAGAACTCTCGTATAGGGAGAAACAGCAAACCCCATCCATGGAAACGAACATTGAAGACATACGTGCTTTTGCCCTGTCGCTGCAAGGCGTGACCGAAGACATGCCCTTTGGCGACGACAATGTGGTATTTCGCATAGGAGGAAAAATTTTCCTCTGCCTCTCGTTGGCGGCAGACAATCCCCATTTTGCCCTCAAGCTATTGCCCGGGCGCAACGAAGAGTTGAGGGAGCAACACGCCGACATCACCCCCGCCTATCATTGGAACAAGAAGCATTGGAGCGACGTGTTCTACAAGAGGGGATTTGCCCCCGACACCATCAACCGGCTCATCGAAGAGTCGTATCTGCTGGTGCTACATCAGCTGCCCAAAAAGACAAGAGAGGAGATTTCAAGACTCTCGCACCCTCTGCCTTGAACCGCTGATGAAACGATGAAGGTGCTCCCCTCAGGGGCAACAGCTTGTTCACGGTATATTCACAGCAATTGACATACTCTCAAAGAAAATACGTCAAAACGGCATGGGACCACCCATCGGTTCGCCAAACGGTGGTGGCGGCGGCACATTACCGCCATCGCCGCCATTGAGCCGAGAGCCGATGATTTCGCCGCCGCCGATGGGCAGGCGATCGCCCTCGCCGGGATTGTCGAAACGCGTGAACTCGCCGCGGAAGGTGAGCGTCACGTCGCCCGTGCCACCCTTACGGTGCTTGGCGATGATGATCTGCGCCTTGCCGCGCAGGTCGTTGCCCTTCTCGTCGGTAAATATGCGGTAATATTCGGGTCGATGCACAAAGAGCACCATGTCGGCATCCTGCTCGATGGCACCCGACTCACGCAGGTCGCTCAGCTGCGGGCGTTTGCCCTCCAAGCCCTCGCGCCCCTCCACGGTACGGTTCAGCTGCGAGAGGGCCAGCACAGGCACGTCCAACTCCTTGGCCAGCGACTTGAGCGAGCGGCTGATGGTGGAAACCTCCTCCTGACGACTGCCGAATTTGGCGCCGCTGGCGTTCATCAGCTGCAGGTAGTCAATCATGATGATCTTCACCCCCTTTTCGCGCACCAGCCGTCGGGCCTTGGTGCGCAGTTCGAAAATCGACATGCCCGGCGTGTCGTCGATGAAGATGGGAGCCTGCTGCAGCCGTCGGATGTTCTTGTCCAGGCGGCTCCACTCCTCGTCGTCGAGCTGTCCGTTGAGGATTTTCTTGCCCGAAATCTCGCACACGTTAGCCATCAGTCGGTTGCACAGCTGCACATTGTTCATTTCGAGCGAGAAGAAGGCAACGGGCGTGTTGTAGTCCACGGCAACGTTCTTGGCCAGCGAGAGAGCGAAGGCGGTCTTGCCCATGGCCGGTCGTCCGGCGATGATCACCAGGTCGCTCTTCTGCCATCCCGAGGTATAGTCGTCGAGCTTGGCATATCCCGTGGGCAGTCCCGTGAGACCACCCTTGTTGGCGGCCGCCTGCTGCAATATCCTCACGGCCTGCTCCACCACCGAGTCAATCTGCTCGTAGTCCTTGCGCATGTTATTCTGCGAGAGCTGGAACAGGTTGCTCTCCGTCTCCTGCATCAGTTCGTCCACATCCACCGTTTCGTCGAAGGCCTTGGTTTCCACCACGCTGGCAAACGAGATGAGCTGCCTGGCGAGTGATTTCTGCGCCAGAATCTTGGCATGGTATTCGATGTGCGCCGACGAGGCCACGGCCGAGCTCAGGTCGAGGATATACCCCGGGCCACCGATATTGTCGAGGTTGCCGTCACGTTTCAGCTGTTCGATGACGGTCATGATGTCCACGGGGCTTTCCTCGATGTTGAGAGTCTGTATCGCCTTGAAAATCTTCTGGTGCTTTGGTTCGTAGAACGTCTCCGGTTTGAGTACCTCGCTCACCACCGAGAAGGCATCCTTGTCAATCATAAGCGCTCCGAGCACGATGCGCTCGATGTCGGTGGCCTGCGGCTGCAGGTGTCCGAAATGGTTGTCTATGGGTCGTGTATTTTTCCTTTCTGCCATATTGTGTGTTGAATGTATGAAATGTTACGCCACGGGAATATTTTTTGCAAAGGTACTCATTTTTTCCGTTCCAAGAGCCAAGTAGCTCCTTTTTTCTTTTCACCGATGGCCGGAAGGAGGGGGCAAATCATCAAGCAGGCAGCAGCAATATGCCACGACACCGTCGAAACGACAGATTTCATGGTATCCAGAAGCAGAATGGGCAAAGATTGGCAAAATACTTCAGGAGGGCCAACTCTTGGATATTCATGCTACACGAGCCACTTCGGCATAGGCAGGGGCAACTGAAGGGGCAAAAAATGCGTAGCTATTTTGTTTTTTTCAGGACAAACACATCATGGATGAAGAAAAAGATGTATATTTGCAGGTGTCACCACCTCATTTATCGATAAAATCCATGGACATATACAGCATCTATACATACGAAATACACGAGGGCGACAAAAGTCTGCTCTACTAAGACACGGGCCAGAAAGCCATCGACAGGGCTCACGACATCGTCTCTCCCCCTCTGAATCCGGAGGGGGAGCCTTGTTGAAAAAAAAGAACTACAGGTTGCTCACCTCGTCTGTCGTCAAGCCCGTGATTTCGGCTATCAGTTCCAACGACAGGCCGTGGGCTTTCATCTTACGAGCATTTTCAACCTTCTCATCTCTTTGACCTTCTGCACGACCTTCTGCACGGCCTTCTGCACGGCCTTCTGCACGGCCTTCTGCACGACCTTCTGCACGACCTTCTGCACGACCTTCCAGAAGACCTTGTTCATGCCCTTCCAGGCGTGCGCCTTCAAACACGCTGATGGTGTCGCGGTATTTCTTCAGAGCCACATCATATTTCAGGCGTTCATCACGCGTCATCGCACCCACGTCGGCTATGCTCTCCAGTTTCTTGAACACGGCGCTCTGGGCCGCCCAAGGCAATCTGCTTAATGTTTCCATATTCTTCAATAAATAAATCCAACGTTCCACTTGACTCTCACACTCATCGGCTTCCTTGACAAACAACGGGAGCTGAAGGAATATCATACGCAACTTGTCGGAAAACTGCTCCAACGAGCCCTTCTCTGCCAATACCACATCCGTGCGGAACTGCTTCTTGAAATCCATCGGGGTGAAATTCAGAAAAGCCACCAAACAGACCGAATCTATCTCATATTTCCAGGACGAACCACGCTCGCCCTGACGGGCAATCGACTCCGATATGTAATAGATGCTCCTGTTCTTGAAAAAGGGCTGCGACTTGTTTTGCATCTCCACGATGATGTGCTCACCCTCGTCGGTCTCACAATAGATGTCGTAGATCAGCGACCTGTCTTCCTCAAACAGAGCAGGCTGTTCCTTGTCGAGGAAGGTGAGGTTGACGATATGTTTCTCGCCCTCGAACAGGCTGTTGAGGAAGTCGAGCAACAACGGTTTGGACAATTCCTGACCGAAGATTCTCTTGAAACCTACATCGGTAAAAGGATTAATGTATTTGACCATATCACGAATTTTGACACAAAGATAGTGCAAATGAGTGAAATATCAAAGCAAAAAAAAGAGTTTTTTGCTTTTGTATTTCCGAGTGCATCCTATTTTATGTAAAGATAGTGCAAATGAGTGAAATATCAAAGCAAAAAAAAGATTTTTTGCTTTTGTATTTCCGAGTGCAGCCTATTTTTTATATAAAGACAGCTTTGGCTGATTTTCTGTTGCATAATCACTTCACATAAAAATCACGGGTAAGTGCTTCATACCACGGCGAACGGCTGCCGTCAGACTGGTTGAGACACACTTCTTGCTGCTCCACGCCTGCGGGCGACTGTCTGGCCCATGCCAGCAGATAGCGGGTGGCAGACTTGCGCGGCACCGTTTTCACGGCACACACTCTGGTGGGATAAAGACCGCAGAGGGCGGCTTGCATGTCGAAATCCGTCTTGCGTGGGGCAGGGATGACCACCGACAGTTCTCCATCAGGGGAGAGCAGACGGGCGGCATGGCGCATCAGTTGGGCCACCGGCAGGGCATCCTCGTGGCGAGCCATCGATCGTCTGTGGTCGGGACAGCGAAGCGAGGAGGCAAAAAACGGAGGGTTGCACACAATGGCGTCAAACGGGGCATGATGTGAAACATAGTCCTGCAACCGGGCGCGGCATATCTCCACACGCATGGCATAAGGCGAATCCGCCACATTCTGCCGCGCCTGGAGGCAGGCCTCGCCGTCGATGTCGATGCCCACCACCTGCGCCCCACCGTTGCGCTGGGCCATCATGAGGGCTACGATTGCCGTGCCTGTGCCCACATCAAGGATGCGGGAGCCGCCCCGTGCCCATGCGCCGAGCAGCACGCCGTCGGTGCCCACCTTCATGGCGCAACGCTCCTGGTGGATGGTGAAACGGCGGAAACTGAAAAAAGTGTTTGACATATTTTTTATTCATTACGGGTGGGTTATCTTCATCAGCTTTGCCATAGACAGCCACCAATGTATATCTTGCGATGGTCATCAACAGAACACACCTGCACGAACCTGTGGTTCTTGTTTGATGGTGCGTTGATGCCACTACACATTTCAGAGGGAAAGTCTTTGGCAAGAAAGATATTCCTTGGCGGCTTGGGCACAACGCTCGCCATCCACTCCTGCCGACACGATGCCTCCGGCATAGCCGGCACCCTCGCCACAGGGGAAGAGCCCCTCGATGCGCACATGCTGCAGGGTGTCGTTGTGGCGCAGGATGCGCACGGGCGACGAGGTGCGTGTCTCGGCGGCGATGAGCACAGCCTCGTTGGTGAGGAAACCGTGGCTCATGCGGCCAAAGGCCTTGAAGCCCTCCTGCAGGCGGCGACTGATAGCCTGTGGCAACCAGAAGTGGAGTGGACTGGATATCAAGCCCGGAGCGTAGGACGACTGGGGGAGGTCATAGCTCAAGCGGCTGTTCACGAAGTCGGCCATACGCTGTGCAGGCGCATTCTGCCTCATGTTGCCTTGCTGCCAGCAGTCGTGCTCTATGCGTTCCTGATAATGCATCATGCACAGGGCACTATCGTGCGTGCCTGGCGGCAGGAGGGTCGGGTCGATGTCATCGGGATGCAGTTCAACCACCATACCGCTGTTCGACCATCGTGAGCCGCGGTTGCTGGGACTCATGCCGTTGACCACAATCTGCTCTGGACCTGTGGCGGCCGGAATGACAAAGCCGCCCGGGCACATGCAGAACGAATACACGCCACGCCCCTCCACTTGGGTCACGAAACTGTATTCGGCGGCTGGCAGATAGCGTCCGCGCCCGTTCTTGCTGTGATACTGTATGCGGTCTATCAGCTCGGCGGGATGCTCCAGGCGCACACCCATGGCCAAGGGCTTGGCCTCGAGGTCTATGCCTTGGTCGTGCAGATAGCGGTACACATCGCGTCCTGAATGCCCTGTGGCAAGAATCACGGGTCCGCGGAACTCCAGTTCACGACCGTCGCGCAGGTCAACGGCCTCCACACCCTCCACACGGTCGCCACGCAGCAGCAGCCCCGTCATCTTGGTTTGGAAATGCACCTCGCCTCCGCAGTTCAGAATGGTGTTGCGCATGTTCTCGATCACGCGCGGCAGTTTGTCGGTACCGATGTGCGGATGGGCATCGGCCAGTATGTCCGTAGAGGCTCCATGCTGGCAGAACACGTTCAGGATTTTGGCTATGCTGCCCCGTTTCTTGCTGCGGGTATATAGTTTGCCGTCTGAATAGGCACCTGCCCCACCCTCGCCGAAGCAATAGTTGCTTTCGCCATCCACCTTGTGGGTTCGGGTGATGGCAGCAAGGTCTTTCTTGCGCCCGTGCACATCCTTGCCCCGCTCGACGACCACGGGGCGCACGCCGCCCTCAATCAGCCTCAGGGCGGCAAAAAGCCCCCCGGGGCCTGCACCTACAACCACCACCTGCGGGGCACCGGCCGGCAGCTCGTTGTAGATGGTGTGCTCATAGGCATCATCCTGCGGCTGCTCGTTGATATACACCCTCACCTTGAGGTTGATGAAAATGGCACGCTGGCGGGCGTCGATGCTGCGCTTGAGCACCCGCACGGCCTTGACGGTGCGGGCGTCGATAGCCTTCTCTCGGGCTATGCAGGCCTTGATGTTCTGCTCGCTTGCCGCCTCTTGGGGCGACAGTCTCAACTGGTATTCGTATGTCATGATATTTGGTGTGCCGAATTGTTTTTTGTGCAAAATTAGCAATAATCATGAAAAAATGTTGCCGCAAAGAGGAAAACTTATTAAATTTGTGGCTGTTTTCGTTTTTCACGTTAAAATGCAGGTGGCCGGGCTGCTGCCATCTACACACATTTATCAATAAAGAATAACAAGTTTGGTTTAGATGAAAGTTTTGAAATTTGGAGGAACATCCGTTGGTTCTGTACAGAGCATATCGTGCTTGAAGAATATTGTAGAGAATGAGGCCGGCAAACAGCCGGTAATCGTGGTGGTGAGTGCCCTGGGCGGCATCACCGACCAATTGCTGGCCACGGCAAAAATGGCGCAGCAAGGCGACGAAAGCTATATGGCACAGCTGCAGGTGATGCGCCAAAGGCACCACAGCATGGCAGACACGCTCGTCGCCGACCGCAGCAAGCACGACACGCTCGCCACCGTCATCGACACCTTGTTCGACGAGCTGAAGAGCATCTATTACGGCGTGTACCTGATACGCGACCTGAGCAGCAAGACGCAAAACGCCATCGTGAGCTACGGCGAACGGCTCAGCTCGCCCATCACGGCCACCATGCTCGACGGTGCCGTGCTGAAAGACTCGCGCAAATTCATCAAGACCGAACAGAAGAAAAACAAGCACTTGCTTGACAGCAGCCTCACCAACAGGCTCATACAGGAGGCCTTTGCCCAGATGCCACGCATCACCGTGGTGCCCGGTTTCATCAGCAGCGACAAGCATACCGGCGAAACCACCAACCTGGGGCGTGGAGGAAGCGACTACACGGCATCGCTCATCGCCGCCGCACTCGATGCCGAGGTACTGGAGATATGGACCGACGTGGATGGATTCATGACGGCCGACCCGAGGGTGATCCCCACCGCCTACCCCATCGACGAACTGAGCTACGGCGAGGCCATGGAGCTTTGCAACTTCGGCGCCAAGGTGGTATATCCGCCCACCATCTATCCCGTGTGCGTGAAAAACATCCCCATCAAGGTGAAAAACACCTTCAACGCCCAGGCTCCAGGCACCGTCATCATGCGAAAGGTGGAGCACGACAAGCGCATCATCAAGGGTATATCGAGCATCGACCACACCACGCTCATCACCGTCACGGGATTGTCGATGGTGGGTGTCATCGGTGTCAACAGACGAATCTTCACCGCCCTGGCCGACAACGGCATCAGCGTGTTCATGGTGAGCCAGGCCTCGTCAGAAAACTCCACCTCGATAGCCGTCAAGGAGACGGATGCCAACGAGGCGGTACAGGTGCTCAACGAGGAGTTTGCCAAGGAAATAGCCACAGGAGCCATGTATCCCATGATTGCCGAGAGCGGACTGGCCACCGTGGCTATCGTGGGCGAGAAGATGCGCCACCGTCCGGGCATAGCGGGCAAGCTGTTCAGCACCCTGGGCCGTAGCGGCGTGAGCATCATCACCATTGCACAGGGTGCATTCGAGACCAACATCTCGTTTGTCATTCCCGGCAAATACCTGCGCAAGTCGCTCAACGTGATCCACGACTCGTTTTTCCTCTCCGAATACAACGTGCTCAACCTATTCATCTGCGGCGTGGGCACCGTGGGCAGCAAGCTCATCGAGCAGATACGCTCACAATGTGAGGTGCTCAAGAGCCGCCGCCGACTCAAGCTCAACGTGGTGGGCATAGCTTCCAGCAAAAACGCCATTTTCAACCGCGAAGGCATCGACCTTGACAACTACATGGAGCAGCTCACCCAATCGGCACCAAGCGACTGCAACCGGCTGAGGGAAGAGGTCATCGGCATGAACATCTTCAACAGCGTGTTTGTTGACTGCACGGCAAGCAAGGAGGTGGCCGACCTCTACCAGACATTCCTTGAGCACAACATTTCGGTGATAGCCGCCAACAAGATAGCCGCCTCGTCGAGCTATGAGAGCTATGTGAAACTCAAACAGACGGCTCTCGACAAGGGCGTGAAATTCCGCTTCGAGACCAACGTGGGTGCCGGTCTGCCCATCATCAACACCATCAACGACCTGCGCAACTCGGGCGACAAAATCCTGAAAATCGAGGCCGTGCTCAGCGGTACGCTCAACTTCATATTCAACGAACTGTCGGCCAGCGTGCCTCTGTCTGAAACCGTGAAGCGGGCCAAGGAGCAGGGCTACAGCGAACCCGACCCACGCATCGACCTGAGCGGTACGGATGTGGTGAGAAAACTTATCATCCTCACTCGCGAAGCGGGCTACAAGGTGGAACAGGAGGATGTGGAGAAACATCTCTTCATACCCGAAGAACTGTTCAACGGTTCGTTGGACGACTTCTGGAAAAAGCTGGTTTTGCTAGACGACGACTTTGAGCAACGCCGCCGACAACTCGAGGAGCAACAGATGCGCTGGCGCTTTGTGGCTACCATGGAGAAAGGACGCACCAGCGTGGCCCTGCAGGCGGTGGGCAAAGACCACCCCTTCTACAGCCTTGAAGGGTCCAACAACATCGTGATGCTCACCACCGAACGCTACAAGGAATATCCCATGCTCATCAAGGGCTACGGCGCAGGCGCAAGCGTCACGGCGGCCGGCGTGTTTGCCAACGTCATGAGCATAGCCAACATCTGATGACCCGTGCGGCATCGCCCTTTCGCTTGCAAAACATATCCTTGTCCCGGGCGACGGCATGGCCTTGACCATGCCACACCCGTGGATATATGGCTCTAAACATCTGCCCCATCCCTTTGGGGCACAACAACATCATCTGATGCAGCATCATGCTATCCGATGT
This sequence comes from Bacteroidales bacterium, assembly GCA_004557285.1. GTDB lineage: Bacteria > Bacteroidota > Bacteroidia > Bacteroidales > Bacteroidaceae > Prevotella. The sequence goes on from SFEK01000001.1 coordinate 32,081, forward strand.
GATGCATTGTGCTGAGGCTTGTATTACAGTATTACAGTTATTACAGCATTACAGTTATTACAGTATTACAGTTTTTCATCTTTCGCAAATTCAATCAGGGAACAATCGCCGACATTCAAGGCACGCCATGAACAACACCAATCCCGGCCGGCCAAAAATGCCATCAACAAAAAAGGTTCATCCGACATATAGAGTGACGCTTTTGTCCCTTCAGGGCGTCAAATAACGAGCTATGAATATGGCTACACTACATCGGCAATGAAGTCAACATACTTACATCATGCAGCAATATATCATCACTCGGAATACCGGATGAACCACAAAAAAACCCCTCTCTCCCCGGAGGCAATTAGGGGAAGAGAGGGGGAACATAGAGCCTCATGAAAAGGCTTCACATTCTGGAATATCAAAAAAATTATCCTATGTTCTCGGTAGCCTTCAACTGCTCGGCCACCTCGTCGTTCACCAGTTTGGCAAAGTCGGCCATCGACATGATGCCCTGGTCGCCCTGGCCCTGCTTGCGCACGGCAACGGCACCGTCGGCCTGCTCCTTCTCGCCCACGACGAGCATATAGGGAATGCGCTTCATTTCGTTGTCGCGTATCTTGCGGCCAATCTTCTCGTTGCGGTCGTCGATGATGGCACGCACGCCCTTGGTGTCGAGATATTTGGCCACCTCGGCGGCATAAGCGTTGTATTTCTCGCTGATGGGCAGGATAGACACCTGGTTAGGGGTGAGCCACAAGGGGAAGTGGCCCGATGTGTGCTCTATGAGCACGGCGGTGAAACGCTCCAGCGAACCGAACGGCGCGCGGTGGATCATCACGGGAGTCTTCTTGGTGTTGTCGTCGTCGGTATATTCCAGTTTGAAGCGCGACGGCAGGTTGTAGTCCACCTGGATGGTGCCCAGCTGCCAGCGGCGGCCAATGGCATCCTTCACCATGAAGTCGAGCTTGGGGCCGTAGAATGCCGCCTCGCCATACTCGATCTTGGCATTAAGGCCCTTTTCCTTGCAGGCATCGATGATGGCCTGCTCGCTCTCTGCCCACACCTCATCAGAACCGATGTATTTTTCATGGTCGTTGGGGTCGCGGAGCGAAATCTGCGCTTCGAAGTTCTCGAACTTGAAGATGGTGAACACGGTGTTGATGATGTCCATCACACGCAGAAACTCGCTCTTCACCTGGTCGGGGCGGCAGAAGATATGTGCATCGTCTTGGGTGAACGAGCGCACACGGGTGAGGCCGTGCAGCTCTCCGCTCTTCTCATAGCGATACACGGTGCCAAACTCAGCGATGCGCAGGGGCAGGTCGCGGTAAGAGCGTGGTTTCCAGGCAAACACCTCACAATGGTGAGGACAGTTCATGGGTTTGAGCATGTATTCCTCGTCCTCCTCGGGGGTATGTATGGGCTGGAACGAGTCCTTGCCATAGTGGGCATAGTGGCCAGAGGTGACATAAAGGTTCTTGCTGCCGATGTGCGGGGTGATGACCTCCTGATAGCCGTAACGCTTCTGGATGTGGCGCAGCATGTCCTGCAGGCGCAGGCGCAGCTCGGTGCCGGCGGGCAGCCAGATGGGCATACCCTTGCCCACGCGCTCGGAGAACATGAAGAGTTCCATCTCCTTGCCTATCTTGCGGTGGTCGCGCTTTTTGGCCTCTTCAAGCATCACGAGATACTCGTCGAGCATCTTCTTCTTGGGGAAGGTGATGCCATAGATGCGGGTCATCTGCTCACGGTTGGCATCACCACGCCAGAAGGCTCCTGCCACGCTGGTGATCTTGATGGCCTTGATGGCACCCGTGCTCACCAGGTGAGGCCCCTTGCAGAGGTCGGTGAAGTTGCCCTGTGTATATGTAGAGATGGTGCCGTCCTCCAAGTCTTGGTCGATGTGCTCACACTTGTAGGTCTGGCCGTCGGCGCCGAAGGCAGCCATGGCATCGGCCTTGGACACTTCTTGCCTGACCACGGGTTCGTCCTTGGCGGCAAGTTCCTTCATCTTCTTCTCGATCTTCTCGAAGTCGCCTTCCTTGATGATGTCGCCTTCCTTAGGCATGACATCATAGAAGAAGCCGTTTTCGATGGCAGGACCGAAACCGAACTGTATGCCGGGATAAAGCTCTTTCAAGGCCTCGGCCAGCAAGTGGGCAGAAGTGTGCCAGAAGGCGTGCTTGCCCTCTTCATCCTCCCATTTGTAGAGTTCTACCTTTGCGTCGCTGTTGATTGGACGGTTCAATTCTGTCGTTTCACCGTTCACGCCACAGGCAATCACGTTGCGTGCCAGGGCTGGCGAAATGCTTTCTGCAATCTGTTGTCCCGTAACACCCTGTTCATACTCGCGCACAGAGCCATCGGGAAAAGTGATGTGTATCATAAACTACTGTTTAAAAATTTCCGTATTTTCCTGCAAAAGTAATATATTTCCGTAAAATAATCGTATTATTCTGCACTTATTTTGCATTTTATCCGATTTTTGCACCATTTCCTGCACAAAAGTCACCGCAGTTTGTGACGATGGTAATGGGGAGTGACCTTTGCGGAAAAATACACCAACGACACCACGCTGAGCAACGCTCCCACCAGATATACCATGTAAAAGGTGAAATGCTGGGCGATGACTCCGCTCAGGGCGATGCCTATGCCCAGGCCCACATCCCATGCCGTGAGATAGGTGCTGGTGGCCGTGGCCCGTTGGTTGTTGGGGGCAAGGTTGATGTAGAGGGTGTTGAAGGCGGGGAACATGGTGCCGAAACCCACACCCAGCAAGGCTGGCACGATGAAGAACACCACCTCGCCACAGGACATGCCCATCAGGCTGACATCCATCAGCCAGCGGCACATCGACAGCAGCAGAAATGCGGCCACCACGGGCACAAAGCCCACCAGGATGCAGGTGGTGACACGACCGCGGTCAACCTGCCGGCCGGCAAACAGGCGCGATATGCCCATGCCACAGGCCATGATGGTGAAGAAACAGCCCACCTGCCCCTTGATGCCTATCTCCTGCGCATACATCGCCACGAAGTTGGTGGTGGAGCCGTAGGGGATGGAGAGCAACAGGAGCGACACGCTGGCCGGAATGCCGCGCAAGAGGAAGAAACGGTCGAGCGAAACGGGCGCACGGCGCACGGGTGGACGGGCAGCCGTCTTCACCGTTGTGGCCAGCAGAAGACCGGCAATACTGGTGGAAAGACCTGCAAGGAAAATCACCTCGTATGACAGGTGGCCATGCATGAACAGACCTGCCATGGGCCCCAACGCCATCGACACGTTGTTGGTGAGCCCATAATAGCCCAGACCCTCGCCGCGCCGCGCTGCAGGCATCACATCCACCACCAAGGTGTTGCCGCCCACAGTCACCCCGCCAAAGGCGGCACCATGGAGGGTGCGCAGGATGATGAACATGGTGAGCCCTCCGGCAAGCACATAACCCAGAAACATGCTCACGCACAAGAAATAGCAGAAGATATAGATGGGCTTGCGCGGAAACGAGTCCATGATATAGCCCGAAAACGGGCGCACACACAGTTCGGAAACCGTGTAGCAGCTCAACACCGCCCCCAATACGGCCTCAGGACAATGGTAGTTTTCCCTGAGGTAGAAAGGCAGGATGGGAATGAGCAGCCAAAACCCGAAAAAGAGCAGGAAATTGGCGGCAAGAAGCGCAATATAACTCCTTGTGAACAGACGCATGGCAACACAACAAAAGGCAGCCGCAGCGGTGGATGTATCATCAAACCGCCCCAACTGCCCAACAATATAAATATGAATATGTTAATTGGCCGACTCGAACTCTTCCAGGAAACGGGTATCGTTCTCTGAGAACAGACGCAGGTCGGACACCTGGTATTTCAGGTTGGTGATGCGCTCCACACCCAGACCGAAGGCATAGCCGCTATACACCTTGCTGTCGATGCCGCAGAGCTCGAGCACGTTGGGATCGACCATGCCGCAGCCAAGAATCTCGACCCATCCCGTCTGCTTGCAGAAGCCGCATCCCTTGCCGCCGCAAATGTGGCACGAGATGTCCATCTCGGCACTCGGCTCGGTGAAGGGGAAATAGCTGGGGCGCAGACGTATCTTGGTGTCGGCCCCGAACAGCTCACGGGCAAAGGTGAGCAACACCTGCTTCAGGTCGGTGAACGACACGTTCTTGTCGATATACAAGCCCTCGATCTGATGGAAGAAACAATGGGCACGGGCGGTGATGGCCTCGTTGCGATACACACGCCCGGGGCAGATGATGCGTATGGGCGGCTGGCCACTCTCCATCACACGGGCCTGCACCGAACTGGTGTGGCTGCGCAACAGGATGTTCTTGGTGACATCGTCGGGGTTGGCCTCCACGAAGAAGGTGTCCTGCATGTCGCGGGCGGGATGGTCGGCGGCGAAATTCATCTTGGTGAACACATGCAGGTCGTCTTCCACCTCGGGGCCGTCGGCCAGGGTGAATCCCATGCGCGTGAAGATGTCTATGATTTCATTCTTGACAATGGTCAACGGATGCCTTGTACCTAATTTCACGGGATATGGAGTGCGCGTGAGGTCGATGTCGTCGTCGTGGGCATCCTTCTGCTCACACATTTCCCTCAAGGCGTTGATGCGTTCAAGAGCCGTCTGCTTCAGCTCATTGACCCTCATGCCCACCTCTTTCTTCTGCTCTGCAGGCACATTCCTGAAATCTGCCATCAACGAACTGATGGCACCCTTTTTACTCAAATACTTCAATCTGAGTGCCTCTATCTCTTCGGGCGTAGAGGCGCTTAGCCCTTTGACTTCCTCAAGAAGTTTCTCGATTTTCTCAAGTATCATGTTATGGATATTTTTGATGCCTATTAAAAATATTGATGCAAAGGTAATATTTTTAGATTGAAACTGTATCATAAATCAAAATAAAGTTGTACTTTTGCCGAAATTTTGAGATATTATCGCATACAAAGGAGTATTGTGGAAGTATGAAAAAGGGATTTGTACTCATCATGGCCTTCTGCGCCGCCATGATGTTATGGACAACAGGATGCGCCGACAAGAAGCCATCGGAGCCCATCGAACAGCATGACTCTATCGCCGACACCACAGCGACAGACACGCTCGAACAACTGATTTCAGAACAGCAGATGCCCAAGGCGGCCGATGAATTGTTTGACGACTTCATCTTCAATTTCGCCGCCAACAGGAAACTGCAGTTCAGCCGCATCGTGTTCCCGCTGAAGAAAACCGACGGGAAAAAAGTGTCTTACATCGAGAAGAAACAATGGAAGATGGAGCATTTCTTCATGCCGCAGGGCTATTACACGCTCATTTTCGACAACATGAAGCAGATGAAGCTGGTCAAGGATACTTCTATCAACAACGTGGTGGTGGAAAAAGTGTATCTCGACCGCAAGAAGGTGAAGAAATACATCTTCGAGCGCATCAACGGACAATGGATGCTCACCGGCATCAATACCAACGCCATGTACCAGAATACCAACGCATCGTTTCTGGCCTTCTACCAGAAGTTTGCCACCGACTCGCTCTTCCAGGTGAACAGCCTCAACAACCCCGTGGAGTTCAACGGTCCTAACCCCGACGACGACTTCGGCACCATGACAGGCGAGATAGCCCCGGAAACATGGCCTGCATTTGCCCCCGAGCTGCCGGCCGGCTTCATATACAACATCGTGTATGGACAGAAATACACCGAGGGCACACAGAAGATCTTCGTGATGCGAGGCATAGCCAACGGTATGGAGATGCAACTGACCTTCAAGAAAATTGGAGGCAAATGGAAACTGACCAAACTGGTGGAATAGACATGAGACAGGAACACGACTACAGCCTGAAGGCGCACAACACCTTCGGCATAGAGGCCAGATGCAAACGTTTCATCGAATTTGAAAACGTTGACGAACTGCGCCAAGTCATCAACGACATAGGCAACGAGCGGCGGCAGGGCGAACCGATGCTGCTGCTCGGCGGCGGCAGCAACCTGCTGCTCACAGGCCACTTCAACGGCACGGTGCTCCACTCGGCCATCAAGGGCCACGAGGCCACCACGACACCCGACGGCATTCTGCTGCGATGCGGCAGCGGAGAGGTGTGGGACGACATCGTGGACCTGTGCGTGAAAAACCATTGGCACGGCATGGAAAACCTCTCGCTCATTCCGGGTGAGGTGGGCGCAAGCGCCGTGCAGAACATCGGAGCCTACGGAGCCGAAGCAAAGGATATTATATATAAGGTGGAAGCCATCGACCTGGCCACGGGCGAGCCACGGCAGATAGCCAACGAGGAATGTGAATATGCCTACCGCTACAGCAAGTTCAAGGGCGAATGGCGCAACCGCTACATCATCACCCATGTGACCTACAGGCTGAGCAACACGTTCTCACCACAACTGGACTATGGCAACATCAGGAGCGAACTGCAACGGCAGGGCGTGGACAACCCCACGGCACAACAGCTGAGGGAGGTCATCATCAGCATAAGAAACGCCAAACTGCCCGACCCCAAGCAAGAGGGCAACGCGGGCAGCTTCTTCATGAACCCCGTGGTGGAACGCAGCGTGTATGAACACCTTGCCGCCCAATATGAGGGCATGCCTCACTACGACGTGGACGACCGGCATGTGAAGATACCTGCCGGATGGATGATTGACCAATGTGGATGGAAAGGCAAGACCATGGGCAAGGCCGGCGTGCACGACAAGCAGGCCCTGGTGCTGGTGAACCGTGGCGGTGCCACAGGACAAGACATCCTGGACCTGTGCAATGCCATACGCAAAGATGTGCACCAACGGTTCGGCATCGACATTCATCCCGAAGTAAACATCGTGTGAACATGGCAAGACTCACGTTCTTAGGCACAGGCACATCCGTAGGAGTGCCCACCATCGGCTGCACATGCCCCGTATGCACAAGCAGCGACAGGCACGACAGGCGCACGCGGGCATCGGCAATGGTGGAGACCGACCGCACACGGGTGCTTATCGACTGCGGACCCGACTTCAGACAGCAGATGCTGCAACAGCCCTTCAGAAAAATCGATGGCGTGCTTGTAACCCATGCCCACTACGACCATGTGGGCGGCATGGACGACATACGCCCCTTCTGCACGTTTGGCGAAATCAACGTCTATGCCGACAGACGTGCCGCCGGCAACCTGCGACAGATGATGCCCTATTGTTTTGAGGAGCATCTTTATCCGGGCGTGCCGCGCATACACCTCAACACCATCACCCCTCACCGCATGCTGACCATCAACGAACTGCACATCATGCCCATAACCGTGATGCACGACAAACTGCCCATACTGGGGTTCCGCATTGGCACGTTGCTCTACATCACCGACATGAAAACCATCGGGCACGAAGAAATGGAATACATCAAAGGGATAGACACGCTGGTGGTCAACGCCTTGCGCTTTGAGCCCGACCACCATTCGCATCTCGTGGTGAGCGAGGCCATCGACTTTGCCCGACAATTGGGGGCAAGCCGCACATACTTCACCCACATCTGCCATGGCATGGGACTGCACGAAGAGGTGAACAGGCAACTGCCCCACGGCGTGCAACTGGCATACGACGGGCAAACAATTGAATGGTGATGTTGCTCCTATAAAATCGCCATTACAGTTATTTCAATTACAGTTATTTCAATTACAGTTATTTCAATTACAGTTATTTCAATTACAGTTATTTCAATTACAGTTATTTCAATTACAGTTATTACAGTTGTCCTGGAAGTTTTTTGCATAGATATTGCAGACCAACAAACTTGCAAGACCGCAATCCGGCAGATACAGGAAACGACACGCCCCACGGCATGACATCTCACAGCGGTACGGTGGGCTACCGTGCCTCCTATCATCAAAGTGGGTACATCCCCCCATTGGACGGCCCTACCTGCGAAACCTGAAATATGAAAAAAGACAGGTGGACACGCTCAACGCTTAAACTTGCGGTAGAGTTTCCACGCCAGCAACGCCCCGTCAACCACACCCATGCCCGTGCCCATGAACGAGGCAAGGCTGAACCCTTTCTTGCGGTTGCTTTTAGCGGGCTTGGCAAACAAATCCTTCCACAGTTTGCCCATCTGCTTGTTGTCTTTCCTGATGTCGTGCAACAAGGCCTCCTTGCGCTGTCTGATTTCACGCAGCGAACAATAGGTCGTGGTATTCTGTAAATCGTTGTTCATCATATTTCACCATCTTGTGTAAATCAAGTCAAAAAAATAACAATCACTCCATCAAAAGCCCTGCGATAAACCTGACCAGAGGCCGCTCTATCCAACGTTTCTTGAACACCACAAGCAACACGAAGAGCAGCATGTAGGCACCGGCCACGATGCAGAACGCCCAGGTGTTGCCCACCACCGAACCAAGGGCATAGGCGGCAGCAAACGAGAGATAGGTAAGGATGGCTATGAAAAGCAACATGAAAATGATGAAGAGCAACAAGGCCGTGATGAGCCTTACCGCCTTCTCGGTAATGTCGAGCTTCAGGTACTCGCCCTGAAGCCCGAGATAATGTCTGGCCAACTGCAACAGCTGGCTGATGGTCTCAATATTCTTATCTGTAGAGAACATGTTTCAGAAATACATATATATATCCTTATACTTCCTCTGCATCTGCCGCCTCGGTGATGTTGTCAAACAGTCCGCCGGCGCAGCCTGCGATGACGCCCTGATCGGCCCATACGCCGCCGTCATGGATCTTATCGGTGAGGTGGGGACGGGCTTTGGGGAAGCGCTTGGCGGCGTCGGCCTCCACCTTGGCCAGCAGCTCCTCGGCGTTGTCCAGAAATTCATGGATGGTCCATGCATTGGAAGGGTGGAAGGGCAGGGCGATCATGGACTCCACCTTGCTCAGATCAATGGTGATCATCCGGTCGTAGTAAGCCGTGTCAGCCGGATGCAGAGGCGCGTAGTCCTCCTCACGCTGATGCGCGGCATAGAAGCCTCTGGTTTCCTCGTCAGTCTCCCAGATGGAGGAAAGGCAGGTGGTCTCGGTGGTCATCACGTCAACGCCGTTGCGGAAGTCGATGGGCAGCTCCTTGATGCCGGGGCCTACGAACTCCAACACCTT
>SFEK01000235.1 GCA_004557285.1 Bacteroidales bacterium
ACTATTAGTTTTCCCATTTTGAATTTACTTACTTTTTAGCGTTGCGGGCACGGATAATGCCCATGACTGTTGATTTTCCCAAACGGATATTGTCGAGGATAGGACGGTGAGACGGACAGGTAAACTGGCACGAACCGCACTCTATACATGATACAATATCTTCTTGCTCCACCTTGTCCCACATGTGCTTGGCAGATGCGGTGGCCAGGAGATAGGGCTCCAAACCCATAGGACATGCGCCCACACACTTGGCACAGCGGATGCATGGATCGGGCTCCTTGCGCACCGCGTCATCTCCACTCAAGATGGTGACACTATTGGTACCCTTGCACACTGGCACGTCGATATTCATCAGGGCCTTACCCATCATCGGACCTCCTGCCAACACTTTATTGTCGCCCTCGGGCATGCCGCCACAGAGGTCTATAAGCACTCTCATTGGGGTTCCCATGCGCACAAGGAAATTGCCGGGATGTGCCAACAGTTTGCCTGTGACTGTGGTGTAGCGCTCAAACAATGGTTTGTTTTTCATTACTGCCTCATAAACGGCATAGGCTGTTCCCACATTCTGCACGATGGCACCCACGTTTACAGGAATGGCAGGAGGGGCTGGCACCTGACGACGTATTACGGCATCCACCAACTGTTTCTCGCCACCCTGCGGATAGCGTTGCTTGAGCGGTACTACCTCTATGCGTGGGTCGTTGGCAGTCTTTTCGGTGAGCAGAGCAATGGCTTCTGGTTTGTTGGTCTCTATGCCAATGTAGCCTTTGTCAACCTTGGCAGCCTTCATCAGAAGATCCAAACCCACCAATATCTCATCAGCATGCTCCATCATCAAACGGAAGTCGGCAGTGATATAGGGTTCACACTCCACTGCATTGATGATTACACATTCGGCCTTGGCTCCTGGAGGGGGGCACAGTTTGATGAATGTGGGAAATCCAGCACCTCCCATACCTGTGACACCAGCATTCTTGATGCGTTCTACGATTTCCTCTGGAGTGAGTTCGGGGTGATCGGCAAGTGTTTCAAGCTTGTCGCTGCGGTCTATGCTCTCTTCCCATTCGTCACCCTCAACATTGATGATGATCACTGGTTTCTGATAACCCGTGGCATCAATAATGGTGTCTATCTTGGCCACTGTGCCAGATACCGACGAATAAACGGGTGCAGAAACAAAACCGCCTGCTTCGGCTATGAGGGTACCCACCTTCACCTTGTCACCCTTGGCCACCACAGCCTTTGCAGGTGCGCCTATGTGCTGAGACAAAGGAAAGACTGCCTGTTTGGGCAGAGGTGCCGCTACAGTTGCTATGTCGTGCGACAGTTTGTTTTCCTCAGGATGGACTCCTCCTATTCTAAATGTACGAATATTCATTTTTATAATATAATAATGTGTATCTTTATTATCGGATGGATAATGTCTTTTCCATCATTAATTAGTTTGTTTTTCTTCTGCAGACTCGGCTACAGGTTTGGCTGCTGGCTCGGCTGCAGGCTCAGCTGCTGGCTTGGATACTGGCTCCGTCGCTGGCTTGGTTGCTGGCTCGGGTGTTGGCTTGGGTGCCGGGAAATTTACCTCAACAATGGCATTGCGCGGACATACCTTCACGCACTTGCGGCATAGGCGACACTTTGTGTGGTCGATATATGCCACGTTTCCCTCTACTGTGATGGCACCAAAGGCACATTCCTTTTCACACTTGCCGCATCCTATGCACGACACCTTGCAGGCCTTCATGGCAATGGGTCCCTTGTCTTTGTTTACACACGACACGTAGACACGGCGGTTCTTGGGTCCTTTTTTGCGAAGTTCGATGATGTGACGAGGACATGCCTTGACACAAGCTCCACACGATGTGCACTTGTCCTGATCTACTTCGGCAATGCCTGTCTCTTGGTTGATACTGATAGCACCAAACTGACATGCCGACACACAATCTCCGCAACCCAAACAGCCATAACCACAAGCTGTCTCACCAGCACCACAGGCATTAATTGCCGAACATGTACGCAAACCCGAATATTCGGCAATGCGTGGACGGTTGACACAGGTTCCATTGCAACGCACCACTGCCACCATAGGTTCACTATTGGCGATGACCATGCCAAGCAAATCGGCAATCTGACCCATCATCTCCTGTCCTCCTACAGGGCAATACAATCCATCGAGACTACCGGCATCGGCACCCTTGACCAACGCATCGGCCATACCACCGCAACCGGGATATCCGCAACCGCCACAATTGGCCTGGGGCAACAGAGAGGAAACCTCTGCCAACCTCGGGTCTTCCTTAACAGCAAATTTCTTTGAGACTATAAACAGGACTATGGCCGAAACCAAGCCTATCGCACCCAATACAATTACTGCCATAAAAATGAAATCCATAATAGTATAATTTGTTTTAGTTAATATATTTTGTCTCGCTATTCTTTTAACTTCTAATCATCAGTGTAGATATCCATTCGCTCAAGACCATCAGTTCT
>SFEK01000236.1 GCA_004557285.1 Bacteroidales bacterium
TATTTCTGTTTCTGTTAATGCTTATTTTTCTATAGATACATGGTGTGTTCTATTCATTCCCACCGTATGTTTTACCTTTGTGGGTTTTAGCTCGTTCGCATGATATTTGATCAAAGCCAATGAATAGAACCTACCATCTGTGATGAGCACACTTACTTCAACCTTAATATCGAGTAGTCGTCGCCATCGTCAAAGAAGTCGAGTTGCTCGTGCTTTTTGGCTTTCTTCACCACCCATATCGTCAGAGGTAAAACCATCACCTCGTAGAGTGTCTTGAGCACAATCTGGGTGATGATGAGGATGAGCAGTTCGGCATTGGGCACCACGCCCCACAATGCCAGGGGGAAAAACACCAGCGAGTCGGCCCCCTCGCCAAGCACTGTGCTTACCACCGCACGCAGGGAGAAATGCTTGCCCCGTGAGGCTATCTTCATCCTGCTCATCACATAGGCGTTGATAAACGAGCCCACGACAAAAGCCACAAACGACGCGGCGGCAATGCGCGGGGCCAGGCCAAAGACGGCATGGAAGCCCTCGTCGTTGTTCCAATAAGGGGCACCCGGAATGGCATCGGCCAAAGCGCCGAACACCACAAAGATGAAATTCATGGCAAAACCAAGCCATATCAACAGGCGTGCCCGGGCATATCCATATACCTCGCACACGCAATCGTTGATGATATAAGACACGGGAAACACGATCAGTCCTCCGGTCAGACTGAGACAGCCTATCTGGATTTGCTTGGTTTCGAGAACATTTGCCGTAATCAGGCATACACAGAACAACACGCTGAAAAACAGATACAGCACGCTGACCTGCTGGATTTTCTTTTCCATCATTCTTGTTTTTAAAGAGGTTTGACAAGCACTCTGTATTTGGGCGGACCATCATTTTGCCCCGCCTGAAAAAAAGAGAGAAGCCTCCATAGCTCCCAAGAGTTGAGGAGACCAAGAGGCTTGCTCTCATGTTTTCAATGAAACAATGCAATTATTTCACCGGGATTTCTTCAAGTGTCCTGGTCAGCAATGCCCAGAATTTGGCAGCCGACGGCCAGTAGGCACGCTCATTGGGAGTGTGGGGCGAACGCAATGTCGGACCGAACGAGCAGATGTCGAGACCGGGATATTTTGACAGGATGATGCTGCACTCCAATCCGGCATGTACCACCTGCACCTTAGGCTCCTCGTTGAACAGCTCCTTGTAGAGGCCCTGCATCACCTTGATCAGCTCGCTTTCGGTATTGGGATTCCAGCCGCCATACTCGCCGCTGAATTCCACCTTCATGCCGGCCATGTTGAAGCAGCTTTCCAATGACCTTGAAATTTCTTCTTTCACCGACTCGCTTGAACTGCGTGCAAGTATCTTGACGGCAGCCTTACCACCCTCGATATCGACAATGGCCAGGTTGGAAGAAGTCTCGACGATGTTGGGGATGGAAGGGATGTAGCGCCATACACCGTTGTGGGCGGCATAGATGGCGTCAACCAGATTGTCCTGGATTTCTTCGGGAACGACTTCTGCAGGAAGATCCACATCTTCAACGAGCACGGTGATTTCGTTTTCAATACCCTTGAACTCATCGTTGAAGATGGTCTTGTATTCAGCAACAAGAGCCACGAGGTCTTCCTTGTTCTCCTTGGGCAATGTCAGCACCACCTCGGCCTCACGGGGAATGGCGTTGCGCATGTTGCCGCCATGCCATGTGGCCAGGCAAGCATCGTCATCGGCAATGGCGTCGCGAACGATACGTGCCATCATCTTGTTGGCGTTGCCACGGCCTTCGCAGATTTCAAGACCAGAGTGTCCACCCTTCAAGCCCTTGATGACCACCTTGACGGCCACATCTTCTTTGTCGCTCTCCACCGACTTGTAGTCGAGTGTTGCAGTGATATCCACACCACCGGCACTGCCGATGATCAGTTCGTCGTCTTCCTCGGTGTCGAGGTTGAGCAGGATTTCGCCTTCAAGCTTGCCTTCAGGCAGAGCATTGGCACCAAACATGCCGGTTTCCTCGTCGGCGGTAATCAAAGCCTCGAGCGGTCCGTGCTTCAGGTCGGTAGCCTCCATGATGGCCATGATGGCAGCCACGCCGAGACCATTGTCGGCACCCAGGGTAGTGCCCTTGGCTCTCACCCAGTCGCCGTCAATATAGGTCTGTATGGGGTCGTTGACAAAGTCGTGTGTAGAGTCCTTGTCCTTCTGTGGCACCATGTCCATGTGTGCCTGCAGAATGGTGGTTTTTCTGTTTTCCATACCGGGTGTGGCAGGCTTGCGCATCACGATGTTCTCAGCCTCGTCTTTGTAGGCCTCAACACCTGCACGCTTGGCAAAGTCGAGCAGGAACTGCTGTACTTTCTCCAGATGTCCGGATGGTCTTGGTACTTGTGTCAGCGCATCGAAGTTTCTCCAGATGCATTCAGGTTTCAGGTTTTTGATTTCGCTCATAGTATAATTATGCATTTTTATAGGGTTATA
>SFEK01000237.1 GCA_004557285.1 Bacteroidales bacterium
CTGCCATGGATTGACCCGTATAAGGAAGCAATGGCGGATAAACTGAGACTGGAAACCTATCAGACCACCTTAAAAGAGCTATATGCTAAGCAAGGTAGAGACTGGGAGGAAGAAATGGCACAGATTGAAAAAGAGGCCGAAGCCAAGGCCAAAATCAATGAATTACTCATGAAAGGAGTTGACACTAATGCCTCTGACTAGAGAGCAACTGCTTGCGCTGACACGTGAAGAGCGCCAAAACCTTGCACGATACCGTAGCGCAACCGTCGGCACTTTCAATGCGGAACAAAGAACTGTCGAAATCTCTTTTGCTTCACAAACACCGTGCCCTGATTATTGGGGCGATGCCGAAGTTTTAAGATGCACCGAAGAATCAATGAATACCGAACGCTTTGACCAAGGTGTTATGCCCATCCTATTTAATCACAAACGTGATGAAGTAATTGGCAAACCATTGAAGGTATGGTGCGAAAACGGTGTAGCCAAAGCAACAATTCAGTTTGCCGAAACCGAAAAGGCCAAAGAAATAATGGGCATGGTTCGTGACGGCTTTTTGAAGGGCGTATCTGTTGGCTACCGCGTCAGTGAGTGGGAATTCACTCCGTCTGGACAAATTAGCAAAGAAAATGTGCCTGGTCCGTGCTATACCGCAAATCGCTGGGAAGTTTTTGAAGCTTCTATTGTCTCTGTTCCTGCTGATGCCACTGTTGGCGTAAGAAGTCTACCATTCCCGGACGATGGGGAATTAAACATCGTCGATAAAACCCGTAAGGAGGGAAATCAAATGGCAAATGTAACTGAACCCCAAATTCGTTCCTCTCAGGAACCCGCTCCTGTACCGGCTCCCGTTGTAAATAACGACGAGGCAGTACGCGCTGCACAAACCGCAGAGCGCGAACGCTGCTCTCAAATTTTAAGTCTGTGCGGTCAATTTAATATTGAGGATGCACAACGCGATGCATGGATTAACGGCAACGCTAGCGTCGAAGCTGTAAACCGCGAATTGTTGGGCATTCTGGCAACTCGCAATGCTCCTGCACCGGCTCCTTCGCCTGTTCAGGTTGGCCCGACCGCTTCTGAGCAAATGCGCGCAGCCTATCGCGACTCCCTGTTGTTGCGTCATGGTTTCCACATTGAAAAGCCTGCTGATGGCGCAAGAGACATGGTTGGTATGCCTGTTAAGGACATGGCTCGCGAAATGCTGTCCCGCGAAGGCGAAAAGAACATTTTCCGCATGAGCGACGATGAGCTGTTCAAACGCGCAATGACCACTGGCAACTTCTCCGATTTGTTGAACGATACCGTGAAGGCATCCATGCTGACCGGCTACAACGAAGCACAAACTACCTTCGAAGCCTTCACTACCGCTGGCACTCTGAATGACTTTAAGGTTGACAAACGCTACATTTTGGATGGCGCTGATGAGCCTGAACTTGTTCCTGAAAACGGCGAATTCAAGCACGCCGAACTTGGCTCCAACACCGTGAATATCTCCTTGACCACCGATGGTATTGCGTTTGCATACACCCGTCAATTGTTTATCAATGATGACATGGGCGTTTTGACCGCTATGCCTGCTAAATATGCAGCAGCCTTCCGCCGCAAAATCAACCGTTTGTGCTACGAGGCATTGGCTGGCATTAGCTATAGCGCCAAAAATGGCAATTTGGCCACTACTGGCGCAGCTCCGAGCACCGACTCTTTGACCGCTGCCCGTCAACTGCTGCGCAAGCAAAAAGATATGTCCGGTAAATACAATCTGAACCTGACTCCCGCGTTCTTGATTGTTCCTACCAAACATGAGACCATTGCTGCTCAACTCATTCGTTCCGAAGCTGACCCGACCGGCGCAAACTCTGGCGTTTACAACGTTTTCCGCAACAGCCTGAATTTGGTTGTTGACGCAGCTCTTGACACTATCGATGGGGATGCATGGTACATGATGGCTGCCAAAGGCCAAACTGCAGGTATTGAAGTGGCTTATTTGCGCGGCAACAAGACTCCGCAACTGGAATCTAAAGCTGCTTGGGATACCTTGGGAATGAACTTCCGCATGTATCTGGACTTTGGCATCAAGGCTCTGGATTATCGCGGCTTTGTAAAGAATGCTGGTAAATAAGGAGGACTAAATCATGGCTAACGAAAATGCATTATATCGTTTTGTAGGCAAACGCATTGATTATGTTTGCCAAAGCGAGGTTGCCCGTGGCGACGTTATCGTCGTAGGCTCCGTTGTGGGCGTGGCCGAAGTACCTGGCACCACCGGTCAGAAAATCTCCCTGACCACTTCTGGCGTGTTTGAAATGGTAACTGATGGCGCAGGCATCAGTCAAGGCGCTGCAGTTTACCTGAAAAATGGCAAGGTTACCAAAACTGCCGATGGCGCTGTGGCTCTCGGCAAAGCGTACTCTGCCGCAGCAGCTGCTACCGGCGCTACCGTATTGGTAAAAATCAACTGATGTGAG
>SFEK01000052.1 GCA_004557285.1 Bacteroidales bacterium
AAATATATATTTTTTAATTATTTATAGAAGAGCGAGAGGTTTCATTATTAACGCATGTTCTGACTGTCCGTCTGTCCGTCCGTCACGCTATACCTTAGTTGATAAAATTGAACCGCCAAGAAAATAATAGCTAATTATACTTAAAACTAAGCCAGTTTATTCAGAAAAATGTTAATTGATTTTGACAAAAAAAACGTTACTTTTGCCCCCGATAAATCACAGCCGTGGGCTAACTATCATATTGTCAGGCCTTGCCAAAGGCGCAGACACCCATGCTGTAAAATACGCCGACGAGCAAAATTTTCAATGTCTTGGATATACCGCAGATTGGGGGCAGTTCGGCAAATCAGTCGGCATCAGGCGCAATACGCAGATGGCTGATAATGCAGATGCTTTGATCGCGTTTTGGGATGGCTCGTCTCGAGGCACAAAAAATATGATTGAGCAGGCGCAAGCTAAGGGGTTACAAATTCGCATTATAAAATACTGATATGATCCCATACAACGACTATACAAAACATTTGTTTGGCACAAAACTTGACCCACCGCAATTTTTTAAATATTGGATTTAGACAGACAGACAGACAGACAGACAGAAAATTTTATCATATATTGTCGCACATATAAGGAGGGGGTATGCTCACCCCCTCCCCTTTTTTTTCCTTCAACTGCTCAATGTTCGTTGCGCATCTCTCCAGGGCTCATCCCATATTCTTCCTTGTAGCATTTGGCAAAATACGAGGGGGCACTGAAGCCTGTCTCGTAGGCTATCTCGGAGATGCTTCGGTCTGTGGTGCGCAGCAGCTGGCTGGCTCTCTCCAAGCGCGACTTGCGCAGCAATTCTACGGGCGACATGCCTGTGAGCGACTTGGTCTTTCGGTAGAGTTGCACACGGCTCATGCCTATCTCCTCGCCAATACGCTCGACATTGAAATCTGAATCGGAAAGATGGCTCTGGATGATGCTGCGCAATTTTTCTACAAAGGTGTTCACCTCGGCTACCTCAGCCAAGGGCACGCCACTCTTGTCGGCCAGCTGCTGGGCTTTGGTGTCTTCGGTCGTGGGCTGGGCGGTTGACACGCTCTGGGCAAAGATGCGGCGCAACATCTCTCGCTGCTGCAACAGGTTCTGTATGCGTGCCAGCAAGACAGGGGTGCTGAAGGGCTTGGTGAGATAGGCATCGGCTCCATGGGCATATCCCTGGGCGCGCTGCTCTTCAAGAGTGCGGGCGGTGAGCATCAGCACAGGGATGTGGCCAGTCACGGCATCGGCCTTCACCTTGCGGCACATGGCCAGGCCATCCATCACAGGCATCATCACGTCGCTCACGATGAGGTCGGGCACGGTGCGCCGGGCTTCGTCCAACCCCTGCTGCCCGTCGGCTGCCTCAACGATGTCGTAGCTGTTTTTAAGCATGGTGCGCAGCAGGGCGCGTATCTCTGCATTGTCATCTACCACCAACAGCGTGGGTCTGGCACCCTGGGCGGCGGGCACTGCTGTCTCCTCATCCTTGGGCCATTCGGCATCAAGCGTCATCGATTCGTTGTCCTGACAAGGTTCGGTGACATACTTGATGTCGAGTATCTCATTCACCAAAGCAGTCAATTTGGCCAGGTTGCGGTGCATCATCTCAACCATCTCACGACTTTCTCCTTGAATGTTTTCATCGGCATACAGTTTCTCGGCCGGTCCTGAGATAAGGGTTAGCGGCGTGCGCAACTTGTGACCCACATTGGTAAACGTCAGCAGGCGTGAATCGGCCATGTCTTCCAGTTGCTTGTAGAGGGTCTCCAATTCGTTGTTGCGGTTCTGCAATTCGTCACTCAACTTGGCCTTGCCCAAATAGGCACGGTAGGTGAGAATGATCAGGACAATCACGATAACAAGGAAAAGGACAAACACCACGATGATGAGTTGCTGGGTGTTGACTTTGGTAAAATAGACATCGAGTTTGGTCTTGAGATGGTCTATTTCGTCGCTGATACGGCTCTGCTCCCTATACTGCAGGAGTAGGATGTCGGCATTGGCCTTATCGACCACTGCCGACTGCAGTGTGTTGATGCGCTTGTAAGGCCTGCCTTCAAGGATGTTGAGCGCAAGTTTCATCAGTTCCACACCGTGGGTGGGATATATATAAGAGGCCGTCATGATGCCCTTCTGCACCAACTCTATACCGCCGCCCTTGGCAGGCAAAGCATCTACGCCGTAATACTTGATGTGGGTCATGCCATGAGCAAGAGCCACCTGGCGCGCTCCCATAGCCAAACGGTCGTTATGACCGAAAACGCAATCCACATGACTGGTGTGCCTTAAAATGTCGTTCATCGCCTTGACGCCGCTCTGCTGTGTCCAGTCGCCCAAAGCCGACGATACGACCTTGATGCCGGGATAGGCCTTGAGAGCATCGGCAAAGCCGCGGTGACGCTCTATGGCAGGCGACGAACCAACAAGACCCGTGATTTCGGCCACCACTCCCCTGCCCTGCATCTGCTTGGCAATAAGCTCGCCCATGGTCTTGCCCACCTTGTAGTTGTCGGCACCCATAAAAGCGGTGTATTTTTCGCTGTTGGTGCGGCGGTCGAACAATATCACCGGGATGCCCTTGTCGTAGGCTTTGTCGATGACCTCAGACAATGTGGTGGCCTTGTTGGGAGCCACAATAAGGATATCCACGCCCTCGTTGATGAAATCGTTGATGTGCTTGGCTTGCAGTTTGTCATCATCGTCGGCCGAGCGTATCTGCAAGTCGATATTGTCGTTGGAATAGTTGCCGATGGCCAATTCGCGATTCTGCTTATGACGCCATATATCTTCACTGCACTGAGATACACCCACCTTATAAGTCTTGTTGTTAGAGGTGCATCCTGCAAGCCACAGGGTGAAGAACAATATCAATAGGTATTTCATAGTGTAAAAAGGTATGTAAATGTTATTTTTATTTACAAAAGTACAACTTTCAAATGAAAACACCAACGATAATGCCACAAATTATCATCTGTTAACATCTACAATGCATCTAGGTAATTAATAGAACCCACCATGTAAGACCAAGAAATGGCATTTTCATGAAGAATAATTGGCGTATGTCAAAGTTTTTCAGTAACTTTGCACGCCAAAAACGCAGGGACTTGATACAAAGGACTAACGCTCTCCCTGATACACAAGCAGTAATCACATATAATATAATAAGGTTAAAGGAAATGATAACAGTCACAAATCTTGCCATCCAATTCGGCAAAAGAGTGCTTTACAAAGATGTAAACATCAAGTTCACCCAAGGTAACATTTACGGTGTCATCGGTGCCAATGGCGCAGGCAAGTCAACGCTGCTTAAAGCCATCAGCGGCGAACTGGAGCCCAACAAGGGCAGCGTGGAACTGGGTCCCGGGGAACGCCTGTCGGTGCTGGACCAGGATCACTTCAAATATGATGAATACAGCGTGATGGACACCGTGCTCATGGGACACCAACCATTGTGGGAGAACATGAAAGAGAGAGAGGCTCTCTACATGAAAGAGGACTTCAATGACGAGGATGGCAACCGTGTGGCAGAACTGGAGGAGAAATTTGCCGAAATGGACGGATGGAACGCTGAAAGCGATGCCGCCCAGATGCTCTCGAACTTAGGCATCAAGGAACACCTGCACAGCAAGCAGATGAGCGAACTCTCGAACAATGAAAAGGTGAGGGTGATGCTGGCCAAGGCGCTGTTTGGCAATCCCGACAACCTGCTGCTCGACGAGCCTACCAACGACCTGGACCTCGACACAGTGCAATGGTTGGAGGAATATCTGAGCAACGTGGAGCAAACGGTATTAGTGGTGAGCCACGACCGACACTTTCTCGATGCCGTGAGCACACAAACAGTGGATATCGACTTCGGCAAGGTGACCGTGTTCTCGGGCAACTACTCGTTCTGGTATGAAAGTTCGCAGCTCGCTCTGAGACAGGCACAGAACCAACGACAGAAGGCTGAGGAAAAACGCAAAGAACTGGAAGAGTTCATACGCCGATTTTCTGCCAACGTGGCCAAGAGCAAGCAGACAACAAGCCGCAAAAAGATGCTTGCCAAATTGAATGTGGAAGAAATCAGACCTTCGTCACGCAAATATCCCGGCATCATCTTCCAGATGGAACGTGAACCGGGCAACCAAATTCTTGAAGTGGAGGGACTCAAGGCGGTGGATGCCGACGGCACCGTGCTCTTTGACAACGTGAACTTCAACATCGAGAAAGGACAGAAAGTTGTCTTTCTCAGCCACAACCCCAAAGCCATGACCGCCCTCTTTGAAATCATCAACGGCAACCGCAAGGCTGAGGCTGGCACGTTCAAATGGGGAGTGACTATCACTACGGCTTATCTTCCCCTCGACAACACTGATTTCTTCAAGAGCGAAATGAACTTGGTTGACTGGCTCAGCCAGTTTGGCACAGGCAACGAGGTGGTGATGAAGGGTTTCCTCGGAAGAATGTTGTTCAGCGGTGAAGAAGTGCTCAAAAAGGTCAACGTGCTTAGCGGTGGTGAGAAAATGCGCTGCATGATTGCCAGAATGCAGCTCAAGAATGCCAACTGCCTGATACTCGACACGCCAACCAACCACCTCGACCTGGAAAGCATTCAGGCATTCAACAACAATTTAGTGGGATTCAAGGGCAACATCCTGTTCAGCAGCCACGACCACGAATTTATCCAGACTGTGGCCGACCGCATCATAGAACTGACACCCAAAGGCACCATCGACAAACTGATGCAATATGATGACTATATCTATGATGAGCAACTGAAGGAGCAACGAAACAAAATGTATGAATAATTGTCAGTGGTAATACATGTTGGCAAGGTTTTTGTATGGCAAGTTCAAAAAGAAAATATTGCACCATAAGACATTGAACAATCACAAAACGACAAACATGGATAAAATGAACGACAAGGAAGAAAAAATGAAGAACGCCGCACAGGCGGAAAATACAGATATCGACGAGAAGGACGGATGTGAGGCCTGCGCCAATGAAGAGACAAAGGCTGAAAACGCCCAGGAGAACGAAGGAGACCAGGAAGAAGAACTGAGTGCTCTCGACAAGGCTCTCGCTGAGATCGAAAAGTTGAAAGACCAATACCTGCGCTCGGTAGCCGAATTTGACAACTACCGCAAACGCACCATCAAAGAGAAGGCTGAGCTGATACTCAACGGCTCGGAAAAGGCTCTGCAGGCATTGCTGCCCATCATCGACGACATGGAGCGCGCACTTGAAAATGCAGACAAGACGGATGACCCACAGGTGCTGAAAGAGGGCATGGAACTGATCTATCAGAAAACCAACAAGATGATGGAAGGTCTCGGTGTGAAGAAAATCGACACCAAAGACGCTGATTTCAACACAGACTACCACGAGGCAGTGGCCATGGTGCCGGGCATGGGCGACGACAAAAAGGGCAAGGTGCTCGACTGCGTGCAGACCGGATACATGCTCAACGACAAGGTGCTGAGACATGCCAAAGTGGCTGTTGGACAATAAGAAAATGTGAAACCTACGGTGGTCATCAATAGAACCCACCACTAACATTATCATTATGGCAAAAAGAGATTATTACGAGGTGCTTGGCGTGGGCAAAGACGCCTCTGAAGACGAAATCAAGAAGGCTTACCGAAAGATAGCCATCAAATATCACCCCGACCGAAATCCGGGCGACAAAGAAGCTGAAGACAAGTTCAAAGAGGCAGCTGAGGCATACGATGTGTTGCACGACCCGCAGAAGAGGCAGCAATACGACCAGTTTGGCTTCAACGGCCCTGCAGGCGGTGCCGGTGGCTTTGGCGGCTTCGGCGGCGGCGGTTTCAGCATGGACGACATCTTCTCGATGTTTGGCGATGTGTTTGGAGGTCATGGCGGTTTTGGCGGCTTCGGCGGTTTTGGCGGCGGTGGACAACGACGCCCTGCACAACATCGTGGCTCTGACTTGCGCCTGAAAGTGAGACTCTCTTTGCAGGATGTGGCCACCGGTGTCACCAAGAAATTCAAGGTGAAGAAGGATGTGCAATGCAAGCATTGCCACGGAACAGGTGCGGAAAACGGCAGTGGCAAGGAAACCTGCCCCACATGTCATGGCAGCGGTGTGGTGACCCGCACTACCCAAAGTTTGTTTGGCATGATGCAGACACAGAGCGTGTGCCCCACATGCGAAGGTGAGGGCAGCATCATCAAGGACAAATGCCACGAATGTGGAGGCACTGGAGTGGTAAAAGGCGAAGAGGTGGTTGAAATCAACATTCCCGCCGGAGTGTCGGAGGGTATGGTGGTCAACGTGCAGGGCAAAGGCAATGCCGGCAGGCGCAACGGCATGACGGGCGACATACAGGTGTTTATCGAAGAAGAGCCCAACAGCACCTTCATCCGCGACGACAACGACCTGATATACAACCTGCTGCTCGACTTCCCCACCGCAGCATTAGGAGGAAATGTTGAAATACCGACCATCAGCGGCGGCAAAGTGAGAATAAAAATCGAACCGGGCACGCAACCGGGCAAGGCACTGCGACTGCGGGGCAAAGGTCTGCCGCATGTGCAGGGCTACGGCACCGGCACGGGCGACATGGTGGTGAACATCAGCGTGTATGTGCCTAAAACACTGAGCCGAAGCGAGAAACAGGCACTTGAGGAAATGCAGAAAAGCGACAACTTCAAGGGAGACAATGCCACCAAGCAAACCATCTTCCAGAAGTTCAGAAACTATTTCAGCTAAGCCATCGGCATTTTCCTAAAAAAACAACAGTTCAACAGGAAGAAATCATGACCTACGAAGAGACACTTGACTATCTGTATGGCAGCGTGCCCATGTTTCAGAAGACTGGGGCAACGGCATTTCATGAGGGATTGCACAACACCTTGTGTCTGGATGAGCATTTTGGACATCCTCACAGGAAATATCCCTGCATACATATTGCCGGCACCAACGGCAAGGGCTCGTGTTCTCACTCGTTGGCCTCGATATTGCAAGAGGCGGGATATAAAGTGGGGCTTTATACCTCGCCTCATTTGCGTGATTTCAGAGAGCGCATCAGGGTGAACGGTGTCTGCATAGACAAGGACTATGTGACAAGATTTGTGGAGAATGAAAGGGCGTTTTTCGAACCGCTGCGGCCCAGTTTCTTTGAACTGACCACGGCCATGGCTTTCAACTATTTCGCCGAGCAACAGGTGGATGTTGCTGTCGTCGAAGTGGGATTGGGAGGACGGCTCGACTGCACCAATATCATCACCCCCATCCTTTCCGTCATCACCAACATCAGCATTGACCACACCCAATTCTTGGGCGACACCCGTGCCAAAATTGCCCGAGAGAAAGCAGGTATCATGAAGACGGGCATACCTGCCGTAGTGGGTGAAACCGATGAAGAAACACGGCCCGTGTTTGAGGAAACGGCCAGCAGGCTCAACGTCAAGGTGTGCTTTGCACAGGATGCACCACAGGTGCTCAATGCTTCTATCCTCAGGCAAGGTGGAATGTACTATGAGACAAGGGATTATGGCATGCTCTACGGCGAACTGGGTGGCCTATACCAAGCCAAGAACATGAACACTATTCTCCATGCCGTGGCCATGCTCAACCGGGGTGGACAACTGCGCATAACCCGCCAGCAGGTGGCCGACGGATTGGCTCACGTCACCGCCAACACGCATCTTGAAGGCCGCTGGCAACGCATGAGAGAACAACCGATGGTGATCTGTGACACAGGGCACAACGTGGGGGGATGGCAATACCTGAGCCACCAAATCAGACAGCAGGCAGAAAACCACAAACAGCTGAGAGTGGTTTTCGGTATGGTGGACGACAAGGACATCCACACCGTCATGACCATGCTGCCCAAAGATGCCGTGTATTATTTTACCAAAGCCGACTGCCAAAGAGCCATCGACCAAGACAAACTGATGGAAATTGCGGAAACACTTCACCTGAGGGGCAACGGCTATCGCAACGTGAAGGAGGCCTACCGACAGGCATTAGTCGATGCCGATGAAAACGATTTCATTTTCGTGGGCGGAAGCAGCTATATTGTAGCTGATTTCCTCTGTATTGGAAATATTTAACAAAAAACGCCATTTTTCAACGGTTTCATTTGCTATTCTCAACTTTTTTAGTTTACTTTGCATGAAAGTTTATAACTAAAACAAGTGCCTATCATGAATACCAATGAAACTAATAATCTATGCGGATTGAAGAGAGAAGATTTTCAATCCGTAGTCAATGGGAAAAATACTGATCTTTTTATTCTGAAGAACAAATGGGGAAACGAAGTGGCCATCACCAACTATGGGGGTGCCATCGTGGCCATCATGGTGCCCGACCGCAACGGCAACTATGCCAACGTGATTCAGGGGCACGACACGATACAGAACGTAGTCAACAGCGAAGAACGTTATCTGTCGAGACTCGTGGGGCGCTTTGCCAACCGCATCAAAGAGGGCAAATTCCAACTCAACGGCAAACAGTATCAGTTGCCTATCAACAACGGACCCAATGCGCTGCATGGCGGTAAGGAGGGTTTCAACGCCAAGGTGTGGGATGCACTCATGATGAACGAGCAGACATTGATTCTCAATTATGTTTCTTCTTACGGCGAGGAGGGATTCACAGGTGAAGTGAAAGTGACCGTGGATTACACCTTCAACGATGACAACGAACTGGTGATTGAATACTTGGCCACGACCAACAAAAAAACCATCATCAACCTGACGAGCCACGGCTATTTCAGTCTGGCAGGCATCGCCAACCCCACACCCACCGTTGACGACCTGATGTGCGAAATCAATGCCGACTTTTATCTCCCCATCGACAACACCAGCATTCCTACCGGCGAAATACGTCTGGTGGAAAACACACCTTTCGACTTCAGAAAACCCAAAGCCGTGGGAGCCGACATCAATGCCGACCATGAACAAATCAAAAACGGCAACGGCTATGACCATTGCTATGTGCTGAACAAAAAGGAAGAAGGTGAACTGAGCTTTGCCGCCAAAGTGACCGAACCAAACAGCGGAAGAACCATGGAGGTCTATACCACAGAACCAGGCATGCAGTTTTATACCAAAAACTCGGCCAAAGGCACCATTGGGCAACATGGGGCAACATTCCCCAAAAGAAGTGCCGTGTGCTTTGAGGCGCAACATTTCCCCGATTCGCCCAACCGTCCGTACTTCCCCTCAGTCGTGCTGCGCCCGGGTGAACAATACAAACAAAAAACGATTTACAAATTTGGAGTAGATAAATAACATAACACTATGGATATCGAATATGTAAGAAGCCGTTTTATCAAGCACTTTGACGGTAAAACAGGCAGCGTTTATACCTCGCCAGGACGTATAAACCTTATTGGAGAACATACTGACTATAATGGTGGCTTTGTTTTTCCCGGAGCCATTGACAAAGGGATAACCGCAGAGGTGCGCCCCAATGGCACCGATACCGTGATGCTTTATTCCATCGACCTGAAAGACCGGGTGGAATTTAAGTTGAACGATCCTGTGCCGCCAACCACCAGCTGGGCACGATACATCTATGGCGTGGTGCAGGAATCCAAGAAACGTGGCGTTGAGGTGAAAGGCTTCAACGCTGCCTTTGCCGGTGATGTGCCACTGGGGGCTGGCATGTCGTCGTCGGCGGCGTTGGAAAGTTGCTTTGCCTATGCCTTGAACAACCTTTTTGGCGGCAACAAACTGAGCCAATGGGACTTGGTGCTCATCGGACAAGCCACTGAACACAACTACTGCGGAGTGAAATGCGGCATCATGGACCAGTTTGCCAGTGTATTTGGGAAAAATGGCATGTTGATGCGGCTCGACTGCAACTCGCGCGAACATGCTTACTTCCCCTTTGACTCTCAGGGGTATCGCCTCGTGTTGCTCGACTCTGTGGTGAAACACGAACTGGCTTCTTCGGCTTATAACGACCGCCGGGCCAACTGTGAGCATGTGGTGGCTGCCTTGAAAAGGAAATATCCCGAAAAGGACATCAAAACATTGAGGGATGCTGACTGGGAAATGCTGGAGAGTGTCAAAACTGACATCAGCGAAGAGGACAGGAAACGTGCCGCCTATGTGCTGGCCGAAAAAGACAGGGTGCTGGCGGTGTGCGAAGCATTGAACCATGGCGACTATGAAACGGTGGGCAAGAAAATGTATGAGACCCACGAGGGATTAAGCAAAGCGTATGAGGTGTCGTGCCCTGAACTTGATTTCCTCAACGATGTGGCCAAGGCGTGCGGCGTGACAGGTAGCCGCATGATGGGCGGCGGCTTTGGTGGCTGCACCATCAATCTCGTGAAGGACGAACTGTACGACTCGTTTGTCAACAAGGCCAAAACAGACTACTATGCCAAATTCAATAAAGCACTCAAAGTGTATGACATCGTCATCAGCGATGGCGCACACAAAATTTGCGACTAAATCCCACCATAACCACAGATGAGCATGGGGTTTATAGGCTATATTGCAGTTAAATGGTGTTAAAAGTACAAATACTTTGCTTAATAACAAAATTTTGTTGTACTTTTACACCATTAAACAAACTTGAACCAAAACAGATTGTATGAAGAACATTTCATTGAGCATAATTGGTGTGGGTCTGGTGATGACCGCATTGACAGCCTGCTCAGACAAGACTGATGCCATCATGATTGCAGGAAGGCCACAGGCTGCTGCATTTGATACCATCATCAATCAAAAGAAAGTGACGCTCTATACCATCAAAAACAACAAGGGTATGGAAGTGGATGTAACCAATTTCGGTGGCCGCGTGGTGAGTATCATCGTGCCCGACAAAGAGGGAAAACCCACCGATGTGGTACTGGGCTTTGACAACGTGGCACAATATGCTGACAGTGTCAACTCGCCAAGTGATTTCGGAGCGGCTATCGGCAGATATGCCAACCGCATCAACAAGGGGCGCATCACCATTGACGGCAACACCATTCAATTGCCCACCAACAACTTTGGCCATTGTCTGCATGGCGGATTTGCCGGCTGGCAATATCAGGTGTATGAGGCCAAGCAGGAAAACGACTCTACCCTCTTGCTGACCATGAAATCGGCCGACGGCGACTCCAATTTCCCTGGCAATGTGACCGCCACCGTCACTTATACGGTGAAAGCTGACAACAGTCTTGACATCAGCTATCGTGGCACCACCGACAAAAAGACGGTGCTCAACATGACCAACCACTCTTATTTCAATCTTAATGGTGATGCCAACACCAAGGTGGACAACTGTCTGCTGATGATCAACGCCGACAACTACACACCTTCTGACACCACCTACATGACAACGGGCGAAGTGGCTCCCGTTGAAAACACACCGATGGACTTCAGAACACCTACGGCCATTGGCAAGGATGTGGAAAACTTTAATTTCGCACAGGTGAAAAATGCCAATGGCTTTGACCACAACTGGTGTCTGAATACTTATGTGGGCGGTAAGGGCGACGACACCCAAGTAGCGGCAAGCTTGTATTCTCCAGTGACTGGCATCAAACTTGAAGTGTTTACCAATGAGCCTGGCATACAGGTATATACTGGCAATTTCTTAAACGGAACATTGAAGGGAAAATATGGCATTACCTACGGTCAACGGACAGGGTGCTGTCTGGAAACACAAAAATATCCCGACTCGCCCAACAAGCCGCAATGGGCATCGCCTTTCCTCGCACCGGGTGAAGAATATTATTCGCATTGCATTTATAAATTTTCCATCGAATAGCACCAAGCTGAAGGTCTCGATATGAATGATGGATAGAAAGAACAATACTGATTACTAACCCCAATAATACGTAACAACAAATGAAAGTATTAGAAGCATTGCAAAACAATGGATTCGAAGCTATTGACTATATTGTCTTTGGCGTTTACATTATTATTCTCGTGGGCATGGGAATTTTTCTCTCACGAGGGAAAAAAGGTGAAGAAAAATCTTCTACCGACTATTTCTTGGCGGGCAACACCCTCACCTGGTGGGCTGTGGGTGCTTCATTGATTGCAGCCAACATCTCTGCCGAACAGTTTATTGGTATGTCTGGTTCGGCTTTCGCCTCTGGCATCGCCCAAGCTGCCTACGAATTGATGGCTGCTGCCACCCTGCTTGTGGTGGGCAAGTTCTTGCTGCCGTTGATGATTGAAAAGAAAATTTTCACCATTCCACAATTCCTCCGCGAACGTTACAACTGGGGGGTGGGTCTGGCTTTCTCTCTGCTGTGGCTGTTCCTCTACATTTTCGTCAACCTCACTTCTGTAGCTTGGCTTGGTGCTTTGGCCATACAGCAGATTTTGGGCTTGCCCACTGATATGACGTTCTGCTTTGCAGGAATAGAAATCGACCAGGTGCGCATGGTGATTATCATCACCTTGTTTGTCATCGCGGGTGTCTATTCAATCTATGGCGGTTTGGCATCAGTGGCATGGACCGATGTGATGCAGGTGACATTCCTCGTTGGCGGTGGCTTGATTACGGCTTACGCTGCCCTGTATGTCATCGGTGCAGAGGTGTGGAACTGTGGTCCTATAGAGGCATTGGGCAACATTTACCAATGGTGCATCGACCAGCCTGCTGACAAGCACTTCAACCTTGTGGTGACGCGCAACGAAGAGATGTATCCCGTCATCAATGGTGTGGTGGAAAATGGTATTACCATCCAAAAAGAAGACCCGTTCTTCACCAACCCAGGCATCGTGTTGATATTCGGTGCGCTATGGCTTACCAATATGGGCTACTGGGGCTTCAACCAGTATATCATCCAGAAAGGTTTGGCGGCCAAGTCGCTTGCTGAGGCCAAGAAGGGCATGATATTCGCTGCATTCCTGAAGATTTTGATTCCATTTATCGTCTGTATCCCCGGTGTTTGTGCTTTCTTCATCATCAATGGCGATGTAAATGGTGTAGCGGTATTCGACATGCTGAAAGACCAGTTGCACGGCAGCATTACCCGCTCTGAC
>SFEK01000238.1 GCA_004557285.1 Bacteroidales bacterium
TTGTTATTAATCATCGGAATTTAAACGGATTTAAACGGATTGTCAGTCTTAGTGCCGTCTAAGTTCCGATGATAAGAACTCAATGTTGCAGTAAGTCAAAGACCTCATTATAAACCGATTATCCCTGATTTCTGATGCAAAATTACAACATGAGACAAGCGATTTCAAGCTCCATTCATTCCCGTTCAAAAACTGTTCAGAAACCATGCTTGTTTCGCCCTTTTCGTTCACTCCCGTTCATCATCGTTCAAAGGTGCTAACGACGTACGTCCATAGCACCTAACGACGTACGTCCATAGCATCCAACGACGTACGTCCATAGAACCTTTGAACGTACGTCCATAGAACACCACGAAGTACGACCAGAAAAACCGATAGAAAATGACCGAAGAAAAAGCCACAGTCAGCATCAATATCCATGGCGGCAACAACCAGATATTGCCCAACGCCACCCATGCCGAGCAGCACTTCCACTACCACACCACGGAAGCCGCCGAGCCGCCCTCGCGCACGTGTATATATAATAATGTGTACGCCGTCAAGGCCGCCTTCTTCACCAACCTCCTCCCGTACTGCCCCAACTTCAAGAGCGGCAAGACCGAGAGCAACATCCGCGCCCAGATTAACAAAGAGCTTGCAATAAAGCCATCACGCCCCTATGGACAGCAATAACCACATAAACGGCGGCCACAACCAGCTGCTCCCCAACGCCACGCACGCCGAACAGCATATCCATTATCACCATGGCGATGAAGGAGGCGCAGCATCCCACTGCGCCAAGAACCTCGTCATCCTTGGTGCCGGAGCCGATGCCTCAGCAGGCCTCCCGGCCTCCACACAGCTCATTCCCGGCATAGTGACCTGGCTCGAAACCGATGAAGGCAAGGCCATCGACGAAGCCCTCCGCAAGCAGCTCAAGCGCCTCACCTTCCGTTTCGACAAGTTTGTCGACGATGCCATCGAACGCCTCGCCAAAGACCTCGACCGTGAGCGCGACACCATCTGCCGCAATGTCCGCGATGAGCTGAACGGCAATGCCCATCTGGATGAAAGGCAACGCAAGATGGGCAGCCTCATTGTCCGCATCTTCCAGAAGATCACCGATGTGAAAAACGGTGCAGCCATCGACGAAGAGACAGAGGCTCTCATCCGTGAGGTCACCGGCATTGAACCCACCGACCACACCATCATCGACTTCACCAAACTCAACTACACCGACACATTCAAGACCATCATCACCCATATCCTCCGCTCCTCGCTCCACGACTCCTCCAATCCCATCCTGCGCCATGTCTATAAGAACCTTCTGGACATCGAGCAGCTCATGGCACAATACTTCTACGGCTTCTTCACCGGCAGGCAAGCACAGATCAAGACCTATCTCTATATCTCCTGGACACTGTGGGCATACCTCATACATCGTGAGCAGATGCTTGAGCACGGCCAACCATCGGTATATGACCAGCTTCGGGGCAGAGACAACCTGCAGGTGGTCACCTTCAACTACACAACCCTTGCCGCACAGGCATCCCCCACCGCCCTTCACTTCAACGGCAACCTCACCGACTATGTCGATATTGAGAACAAGAACGACCTGCACATCGACGACATCCACGCCCTCGACCTCATAGCCTTCTTCCGTGAGCGACTGCCACAGGAGATGAGCCTCGAAGGCGAGCGCATCGCCATCCCCGTACCCTCGTTCATACCGCCATTGAAGCTGAAGCCCGTCATCTCCGACAGCTACATCACCACCTGGTACCGCACCTCCGAGGCCATCCGCCATGCCGGTCGCATCCTCATCCTCGGCCACAGCATCCATGCCAACGAAAATTTCTTCTGCGACATGGTGCGAGCCAACCGCCATGCAGAGATCACCCTCATCGACCGTGACATCGACACCGTGAGCCGCAACCTCTGCAACACCCTCCAGCTGTCCGTAGGCCGTTACACTACACTCACCGTCCAAGGCCATCCCGCCCGCAAATACGACAACCGCATCACCGTGATACAGGCCGACCTCAACGACATCGACCTCACCCCATGGCTGGACGATGCCGACAACCACATCAGCCAATAATCCTGCCACCAAAAAGCAAGTACTACTTCGATGCCCAAGTAAGTACTACTTCGATGCCCAAGTAAGTACTACTTCGATGCCCAAGTAAGTACTACTTAATCAGTCATCAATAATCAGTCATCAATCAATAATTTCTCCCATTTCCTTTGGCTGATTCAAAAATAATACGTATCTTTGGAGCGAATTTTGTGAAAATCGCATGTTTAATGTGGTTTATAATCATTTGTTAAATTAGAATCGTTACGATATGGGTAAAGCTGAAAGAAAAATAACGAAGGTCGTGACAGACGAGGGAATACTTCTTTATCGTCGTGTTACAGAGGTTATTATGCCTAACGGAAAGAGGCGTTATCCTGTGGATTATTTCGATGCCACCCCAGGTGTAGTTAAGGTATCTAAAGCAGAGAGGCATAAGTTGTCCATTCCAGTTTATGATATAATTATATGATTTATGGCTTTGATGAGTGATGGTTATCCATTCATATTTCAAATGATTGACAAGTGTACTGAAAATGAGTACATGCTCAATACTTTGCAATATAGATTTAAATCCATGAAGTCTCATCATACATATATTGTAAGGGTAGAACAATACCCAGAGCACGCTTACTGCCTAAAATTTTTTGACAAAGCAAATATTGACAGTAAGAATAAGTACAGCCTTCGTACTAATACATTTGAACCTCGAACTATTTTCTATACTTTAATACACATAATGCTTGATGTATTAAAGCGAGATTCTT
>SFEK01000239.1 GCA_004557285.1 Bacteroidales bacterium
CTCACCTTGGGTGGTCCCATCATCAAAGACAAACTCTTCTATTTCGTTAGCGCCGAACTTGAAAACGTGCCAAAGACACTCCACAACTGGAAACTCTCTACCGATGGTGTGGGCAATTCAGCCACCAACACCTCACGCGTCACTGCTGCCGATATGCAGCAGTTCGCCTCCGACCTCAAGAGCATGTACGGCTGGGATCCAGGCTCTTACGATGATTTCGAGGGCAACAATAAGTATATTCGTCTCATGGCGCGACTTGACTGGAACATTTCTGACAAGCACCGCCTCATGCTGCGCTACAACCATATACATACCGACAACGACAACAACGTGAAAGGCGGTTCGCTCGGTCTGGGACATCCCGTGAGCATCTATTCGCAGTCGTTCAGCGGTTCCACATGGAAACAGATAGACAATGTATATTCGCTCACTGCAGAACTCAACAGCCGTTTAAATGCCTCCATGACCAACAAGTTGACAGCCGGATTCACATTCAATGATGCAAACAACCGCGAGTGCGACGCCGACTTCCCAACCATCGATATCATGAAACCAGATGATGCTGGCACCCTGCGCCCATTTATGAATGCAGGCTACGACCAGCACTCATGGAACAATGGTATCAATGAGAAGAGCTGGAACATAACAGATAATTTCACATGGTCGCTTGATGACCATTTCCTCTCCTTCGGAGCAGCCTTTGAGTCGGTGGTAGCCTCCAACTGCTATATGCGCTATGGTGCAGGGTATTACCGCTATGCTTCTTACGATGATTTCGTAAATAAGCGAGCACCAAGCGCCTTCGCCATGTGCTGGTCGCTGACCGGCGACGAGCGTGCCCTCTCTGATGTTACATACAACCGCTTTTCGCTCTATGCACAGGATGAGTGGCGTGTCAACCCACGTCTTCGCTTGCTCTATGGCGTGCGCATGGATCTTCCTATGTATGTAAACGACAGATATGAAAACCCATCCGTTGTGGGACTGCAATTTGGCAATAGCGACCTCAATACCAGCGATTGGCCAAAGGCCGTGCCAATGATCTCGCCACGTGTAGGCTTTAATTACGACCTCACCAAAGACGGCAAGATTAAACTGCGCGGAGGTACGGGCATATTCACGGGGCGCTTCCCCCTCATCTTCCTCAGCAAATTGCAGGAAAACAGCGGCATGATACAGACATCCGTACAGATAAACAATGCTTCGCATGCTCTGTTGCCATATCTCGAGGGAGGTGTGCGCAGACCACAGCAGGTGCTCAGCGAGGTGGTGCCCAACCTGCCAGACAATCTCAAGAGCCTCTTCCCTACAGAACCGGGTGCAGTGGCTAACCTCACCACTATCGACCGCAACTTCAAGATGCCTCAGGTGTGGAAGACAACACTGGCCGTAGACTATACCCTGCCAGTGCCATTCCCCGCAGTGTTCACTCTCGAAGGCACTTTTGCCAAGGATATCAATGCCCTCACCATCCGCGACCTCAACATAGACCCTGCAAAAGTGGAGGCCAACAGGTTTGCGGGTCCCGATGACCGCTTCTTCTATCCTGGTGCAGCAGCCAAACGCTATGACAATGTAACCAATGAAAACGGCAAGCCCTATACAGGCTATGCCTATGAGCTCACCAATACAAACAAGGGCTATTCTGCCAATATAGTGGCACAACTCAAGGCTGAACCTCTCAAGAATCTCAATGTGATGGCTGCCTATACCTATACAGTATCAAAGACCATGAACAGCATGGCAAGCAGCAATGTGGACGCTTCTACACTGCCCACTGTAAACGGCTACAACTACCAGTCGCTCCACAATGCTCGCTATGTATACTCTCCACATAGGCTGATAGCATCGGCATCATACCGCTTCAACTCATCTTGCGACAAGGCTTCCACCCTCGTGTCGCTCTTCTATGAGGGACGTAGAAACAACGGATATTCTATCACCTATGATGGCGACATGAACAACGACGGCATCAACCAGGACCTCATCTATGTGCCTGCATCCAAGGATGAACTCATCTTCAAAGATAAGACCGTGGGGGGCGTCACCTTCAATGCTGCCGACCAGCGTGAGGCATTCTGGAACTTCATAAACTAAGATCCTTATCTCTCCGACCGCAAGGGCAAATACACAGAGCCTTGGAGTGCTTACAACCCATGGTTCAACCGTTTCGACCTTCGTCTCAGTCGCGAGTATTCAATCAAGGTAGGCAAGAGCACCAATCGTCTTCAGTTCAGTTTCGACATACTCAATGTCGGCAACCTCATCAACAGCAATTGGGGTGTCACCAAGATAGTCAACAATGCCGCTGCCAAGCCGCTCAAGAGGGTAGGGGTGACAGCCGACAACCAGCCTATCTACACCATGTCGCATTATACCGACACTGATGGCAAGACCAAACTCATAGACCACACCTTTGATGTGGTAAGAATT
>SFEK01000240.1 GCA_004557285.1 Bacteroidales bacterium
AGGCTTCAGCAGCATGGACTTCAACATGGCGCATCTATGTTAAAGAAGTTGATAGCCCAGAGTTTGACGCATACATTGATCCTGAGACAGCAACAACAGTATATACAGGTACCCTCGATGCAACACAAGATGAGATGGTAGTTGCTTTCGATACACCTTATACATATAATGGTGGAAACCTCCTCATAGGTTTTGACAACGTCGTTGTAGGTAACTGGATTAGTGCAAAATTCTTAGGTGTTAAAGGCAATGGCAACTGCTCAGCACAAGGTTATGCAGGTTCATTAGAATCATGCCCATTCACCTTACGTGAAGGCTTCATCCCAACTACTACATTCACATTCGACAAGGCTATCAGCCCTGAGACAGCTCCTACATGGTCAAAATACCTCTATAAAGATATGGCAACAACAGTTTCATTGCAGGTTGTATCCAATAGCAATGACACAGTCACTGGCGCAATTGCAACATTGACAAATATCAATGAGCCATCATTCGTATATGAGGTTGAGTTCGACGCTACAGGTGTTGCTGAAATCGCAGACTTCCACAAAGGACAGTATGTTGTTACAGTTGCATTAGAAGGCTATGATTCAAATATTGTCGATGCAGAATATAACATCTGGGAAGAGACAACAATCGTTGCTAACCTGACAGAGACCCATGCCGCTGTTGAAGACCTTACAGTGTCAGGCACCGGTTACGCAACATGGACAGACGTCCTTCCAGCAGCTGATGTTGCACAGTACTATACAGTGAAATGCAATGGCGTGTTCCAAGGTACAACAGAGAACAACTACATGATGGTTGACGTAACTAACCTTGTAGTTGGTGAGCAATACACAGTTGAAGTTGCTGTTGTCTATTCAACAGGTATGAGTGCTTACACTCCAGCAACATTCACATACATGGGTTGTGAAAACGTTGAACAGGGTGTTGAATCACTCAACGCATTGGTTGACTGCCACAATGTAGCACTTACATGGAACGGTGGCACTCCAAATCCTCCAACACCTCCAACACCTCCAACACCGGGCGGTGATACATACGATTTCGAAGACGGTACACTCCAAGGCTGGACAAATATCGACGCTGACGGCGACGGTAACGTATGGCAGAACGGTTCTGCATCAGGTCTCCCAGGCCATAACGGCTCAACAGGTATGTTGTTCTCACAATCATACATCAACTATGTTGGTGCTTTGAATCCAGACAACTATATCGTCAGCCCAACCAAGATCTCTGTACAAGCAGGTTCAGCTATTTCATTCTGGGCATGCGCACAGGATGCAGCATACGCAGGTGAGCACTACGGTGTAGCAGTATCAACAGCTGGTAACACAAGTGCAAACGACTTCACCACAATCTGGGAAGAGACAATGACAGCCAAGAGAGCTCAGACCGACGCTTACGCAAATAGCGAGGTTCGCGGTACAAGAGACCAGGGCGCATGGTACCAGAAGACTATCGACCTCAGCGCATACGCAGGTCAGGAAATCTGGGTTGCTATCCGCCACTTCAACTGCACAGACATGTTCTATCTTGATATTGATGACATCACATTAGGTTCTTCAAAATCAATGGCTAAAGGTAACATTTCATTCAGCAGAGCAAATGCTGGTCAGCATGCAGTGGTTGTAAACGGTGAAAACACACGTGAAGATGGCTGGTACTACTATGACGATGGTAACTGCTACGATGCAATCGGAACAGGTGGTGGCTCATTCTACTGGGGTGTTATGTTCCCTGCAGGTCAATATGACGGCAATAAGGTTCTCAAAGTCGCAGCATGGGATTACATGCAGATGAACGGAACAGTGACAGTATATCAAGGTGGCACATCTTCACCTGGCACTGCTGTCGGTTCAATGAATGTCTCATTCACCGGCTCATCTAACTTCGTAGAGTTCGAATTTGCAGAGCCAGTCGTTGTTGACCCGACACAGAACCTCTGGATAATATTCTACAACGCAAGCGGTGCAACACATCCTGCAGCAGTCTCTAACGATGTTACAGGCGATCCTAACGGTCGTTGGGTATCAATCGATGGTTCTGATTGGATGGACCTTGCATCAGCAGGTATCTCAGGTGCTACATTCATGGTGCGTGCCTACATTGCCGCAGGTGGTGGTGGCGCAAGCGCAACAATCAAACCTAACGCATTCGCTATCTTATGCGACGGTGAGGTTGTTGGCTCAACCACAGACAATTCATTCAACTATGAACTCACCGACAACGATACACACGTATTCGAGGTTGTCTATGTTGACGCTGACTACAACATGTCATGCGCTGAGTCAATTGAGGTAACTGCTGGCTTCGTGACAGCTCCTACAGCACTTGAAGGCGAGTATGTATATACTTCAGAAAACGACTACACTGTAGAACTTACATGGGAAGGCAATGCCGCTTCATACAAGG
>SFEK01000053.1 GCA_004557285.1 Bacteroidales bacterium
TGAAAAAGTCGTCGAACACTGTAGGGAACCAACTGTTTGAATTCATTACTGGTAACATAATAACCTCCTATTTTAAAATGTTTGTAATATATTTATCCTTTTGGTTTCGAGTCCCTTAGGGCTTTCCGCTTTCACCCAAGAACATGCAAGAGACGTGCCAGAGGCAAGGAAGATGACAGTTTGTCGGGAAAACTTAATTTATTTAATCTTTGCTGCCAAAAGCGTCAATTGCGGGCATAACAAAATAGCGGATGATTCATTGAAGAACCATCCGCTTTGTTTCTTTAGTGTCCCTGATTGATTAGGGAAGGCTGATAGCCTCAGAAGGACAAACATCTGCACATGTGCCGCACTCTGTGCACACATCAGGGTTGATTGAATATTTTTCGCCCTCAGAGATTGCTCCTACTGGACACTCGTCAATACATGTACCACAAGCGATACAGTTGTCACCAATTACGTAAGCCATAATAATTTTGTTTTTATTTGTTTAATAATCTTGTTAATGTGTACGTGTTAAGATTGTACAGCGCAAAGTTAATACTTTTATTCCAAATACCTACTTTTAGGTATGGCTTTTCAATTATTTTAACGTTACAGACCCTACATACACCTAATTATAATGTCTATTCACGGGAAAAGTGCTGCCCTTCTACTCAAAATGGAACGAAAGCACGATCATCTTGCTGGTAGCCTCTTTCACCGACTTGGCATACATCATCATGTTCTTGTCCTTCAGTTTGTCGGCATGTCCGGTGTCGAGACTGTTGCCCAAACCATAACAGAACTTGAGTTCAGGGCGCAGTTTGAAGAAAGGCAGATAGAAGTCGCACCCCATTCCCACCTCAAGAAACAGAGAATAAGACTTGAGGCGCACATAGTCGTTGTCCTTGCCCGAGAGGTTAAGCATCGGGTTGAGACCTGCCATGAGATAGGGGCGGGTGTTGTTGAGTCGAGGCGCACTGAATATCAGGTCGAGTGCCGTGGACACATACACGGTCTTCAGGTCTTGCGTCTGTGTGATGGGCTGCCCATTCTCCAGTTTGTCGGTATAATTCAAAAAGGTGAGGTGGCGATTGCCGAAATACATGGTAGGTGCCACACGGAAGGCAAAGTGTGTGCCCAAGCGGGCCTCGCCAAGCACACCTACGTTGAAGCCCTGGTCCCAGCGGTCTTGGTCGCAGGCAATGACCTTCTGCATGGAAGTGCCATCGTCTGCCACAATGGTCTGGGGACCCACATTGACAAACTCGATGTCCTGCAGGTGCATGCCCACGACCACTCCAAAGTGGAATGGGCGCAAGTCGGTATATGGTCTGTTTTGCACGGCACTGCCTTGTGCCATGGCCACCATGGA
Source organism: Bacteroidales bacterium (assembly GCA_004557285.1). Lineage (GTDB taxonomy): Bacteria > Bacteroidota > Bacteroidia > Bacteroidales > Bacteroidaceae > Prevotella. Next base: position 1,358 of record SFEK01000053.1, read on the forward strand.
CACGATACATGCCATGATGAGGGTTATCGTCTTCTTCATCAATAAGAATAACGGAATTTTTCCACCAATATTATATATACTTCTTGGTTTTCTCTGCCAAAAACATTACTTTTGCACCATTATCAAGCGAAACAAGAGGAAAATGACCATATCATCCAAACACTCCAGATTAACGTATCTGCTGGCCACCTACATCATCACGGTGGTGGTTTTCATTGTTGCCAAAGCTGGTTTCATGCTTTACCAGTGGGGGGCAGAGCCCGTCAGCATGGGCGAGGCTGCAGCTGTCGTCGGCCACGGCATGACGCTCGACCTCTCCACAAGTGTATATCTTGTCTTGCTGCCCTATGTTTGCATCATGCTGTCGTTGTGGGTCAAGGGATGGAGGTGGATGCGCCACATCCTCTGCGGCTACCACCTGCTCACGGCACTGGCCCTGTCGTTGGTATTTGTCTGCGATGCAAGTCTTTATGAGTTCTGGCATTTCCGCCTCAGTGCATCGGCATTGGACTACCTGGAGCAGCCCTCCGGCATCACTCAGAGCGTGTCAACGGGATTTCTGCTGCTGCGCCTTGTGGCCATTGCCCTGCTCACGTTTGTCCTTTACCGGCTGTATGTGTTGCTGCTGCCCCGACATGTGGAACGTCTGCCGCTGAAATGGCGCATAGCCTCAACAGTGGTTGCCGTTGCAGGCATCGCACCGCTCATCATCGCCCTGCGGGGTGGCACCGAGGTGTCGACCACCAACATCGGACAGGCCTATTTCTCCCAGCGGCAATACCTGAACCATGCGGCGGTAAATCCCTTGTTCAACTTTCTATCCACCTTCAAGCACAACGACGACGGACTGGCCATTTACAATGTCTATAGCAACGAGGAATGTGAGCGACTGACGGCAGGGGTATATACCACCGAGAGCATCGGCTGCGACACGCTGCTCAACACACGCCGCCCCAACGTGGTGGTGATTCTGCTGGAAGGCTGTGGGGCGATATTCACCAAAACAGGTGGCATGACTGCGGTAACCCCCAACCTGAACCGCCTGATGGACGAGGGGGTGAACTTCACCAACTGCTACGGCAACTCCTGGCGTACCGACAGGGGCACGGTGTGTGCGCTGAGCGGTTATCCCTCGCTGCCCAACGTGTCGGTGATGAAGATGCCCGAAAAGAGCCAATCCATGCCCTCGATAGCCTCATCGCTGCAACAGGTGGGCTACGAAACGAGTTATCTGTATGGCGGAGACATCAACTTTACCAACATGCGCAGCTATCTGGTGGCCACAGGGTTTGAGCATCTCACGAGCATGGACGACTTTACTGACGCCACACAGCGGTCGGCCAAATGGGGGGTGCACGATGAGGTGACCTTTGAGGCACTGGCCAAAGACATCATGAAGACACACCACAAGCCATTTCTCATCGGCTATTCCACATTGAGCAGTCACGAACCATGGGATGTGCCCACCAAACATCTGGACGACAAGGTGCTCAACGCCTTCAACTACCTGGACGGATGTATCGGCAAGTTTGTAGCCCGACTGAAGCAGAGCAAGGCGTGGGACAACCTGCTGATTGTACTGATCCCCGACCATGGCATCAGCTATGGCCGCTACGACAACACGCAACCTGAGCGCAACCACATTCCCATGTTATGGATTGGCGGCGCAGTGAAGGCTCCCCGCACCATCAACACCCTGTGCAACCAAAGCGACATGGCCGCCACATTGCTCGGACAGATGGGCATCGACCACAAGGATTTTCCATTCAGCAGGGATGTGATGAGCAAGACCTACACCTACCCTACCGCCATGCACACCAACTCCTCAAGTTTTCTGCTTATCGACAGCACGGGGTATATCATTTTTGACCTCGACTTCAAACAATTTACCTCACGGGGGAGCAAAGACATCCAACGGCTGCTGAAGCTGGGCAAGGCGCTGATGCAAAGCACTGCTCATGACCTGAAAAACAGGTGACAGCACCCCCACAGGCCACATACATCAATAAAGTGTTGTAAAAAGACAATATTTTTTGATAAAGATATTGTGCAATCATTGATTTTTAGTAATTTTGCACTCTAAAATATTTCTTGTTTGCGTAGCAATCCTGCACGACAGGCTGATGCCGAAAAACAAGGAAAGAGGATAATACATTTATAAATAAACATTATGGCTGAAACAAAAAGAATCAAAACCGCGCTGGTGTCTGTCTTCCATAAAGACGGACTTGACGAACTGTTGGCAAAACTTAACGCCGAAGGAGTGAAATTCCTCTCTACCGGAGGCACACAGAAATTCATCGAGTCGTTAGGTTATGAATGCCAGGCTGTAGAAAGCGTGACAACATACCCCTCCATCCTTGGCGGAAGAGTGAAGACACTGCACCCCAAAGTGTTTGGAGGCATTCTGGCACGTCGCGACAATGAGGGCGACCGTGAACAGATGGCCACCTATGAAATACCCGAAATCGACCTCGTCATCGTTGACCTCTATCCCTTTGAGCAGACAGTGGCCAGCGGCGCAAGCGATGCCGACATCATCGAGAAAATCGACATCGGCGGCATCTCGCTCATCCGTGCCGGTGCCAAGAACTTCAAGGATGTGGTGATTGTGCCCAGCAAGGCTGAATATGGTGTGCTGCTCGACATCCTCAACCGCAAAGGTGCCGAAACCGATATGGAAGACCGCCGCATGTTGGCCACCCGTGCATTCGGTGTAAGCAGCCACTACGACACGGCTATCCACAACTGGTTCATGAGCAAATGACGACCGACGAAAGGAATATCACAGCCAATAAGTGAAGCGAAACTTTAAATAAGAGGATTTAGAAGGATTATGGGATTATTTTCTTTGAAGCAAGAAATAGCAATGGACTTGGGTACCGCCAACACCATCATTATCAGCGATGACAAGATTGTGGTTGACGAACCATCAGTGGTGGCACTCGACCGCCGCACCGACAAGATGATTGCCGTTGGCGAAAAGGCCAAGATGATGTACGAGAAGACACACGACAACATTCGCACCATACGACCTCTGCGCGACGGTGTGATTGCCGACTTCAGTGCCTGCGAGCAGATGATGCGTGGACTCATCAAGATGGTACACACGGGAAGCCGCCTCTTCTCGCCATCGTTGCGCATGGTTATCGGTGTGCCTTCTGGCTCTACTGAGGTGGAACTGCGTGCCGTGCGCGACTCTGCCGAACATGCCGATGGACGTGACGTGTACTTGATATTCGAACCTATGGCCGCTGCCATCGGCATCGGCATCGACGTGGAAGCACCCGAAGGCAACATGATTGTTGACATCGGTGGCGGCAGCACCGAGATTGCCGTCATCTCGCTTGGCGGCATCGTGTCGAACAACTCTATTCGTACGGCAGGCGATGACCTCACAGCAGAGATACAGGAATACATGAGCCGCCAACACAACGTGAAGGTGAGCGAGCGTATGGCCGAGCGCATCAAGATACATGTAGGTTCGGCACTCACCGACCTTGGCGAGGAAGCTCCCGAAGACTATGTGGTGCACGGCCCCAACAAGATTACCGCACTGCCTATGGAAGTGCCCGTATGCTATCAGGAGATTGCACATTGTCTTGACCGCACCATTGCCAAGATTGAAAATGCCGTGCTCTCGGCATTGGAGAAGACACCACCTGAGTTGTATGCCGACATCGTGAAGAACGGCATCTACCTCACCGGTGGCGGTGCGCTGCTCAGAGGACTCGACAAGAGGCTTACCGACAAAATCAACATCAAGTTCCATGTGGCCGAAGACCCGTTGCACAGTGTGGCCAAGGGTGCCGGCATCGCACTGAAAAACGTTGACCGCTTCTCGTTCCTGATGAGATAAGCCATGCGCAATCTACTGGATTTCTTAGCGAAATACAACCACTGGTTTATCTTTGTGTTGCTCGAAGTGGCGAGCATCATACTGCTTGTGCGCTTCAACAACTATCAAGGCAGCGTCTATTTCTCTACAGCCAATGCCGTGGCAGGCAAGGTGTATGAATGGGATGCTGCCGTGAATAGCTTTTTCAGCCTCACAAAGATAAACCAGCAACTCACTGCACGCAACCTTTACCTGGAGCAGACGGTAAGGAAACTTACGGCCTACCACAGGGCTGCGGGCGACTCTACGCGCCTGCAGAAGGCACAGACCGCACTGCTCAACGAGTTTAAACTGATACCGGCCAAGGTCATCACCAACTCGCTCGACAAACCCGACAACTTCATCACCCTCGACAAAGGAAGGGCCGACGGCGTGGAAGAAGACATGGGTGTGGCTTGTGGCAACGGCATCGTGGGCGTGGTATATATGGTGTCCGACCATTACAGCATCGTGATACCCGTGCTCAACTCGCAGTCTAACATCAGTGTGAAAATCAGGAAAAGAGGATATTACGGCTATTTGAAATGGGACGGCGGTGCCGCCGACAAGGCTTTCATGACTGATGTGCCACGCCATGCGCACTTCCGCATCGGCGACATTATCGAAACCAGCGGCTATTCGGCCATCTTCCCTCCCGGCATTGTGGTGGGCCAGGTGTTGCATGTATATAACTCAAGCGATGGCCTGTCGTATAAGGTACAGGTACATCTTTCTACCGACTTCGGCAATCTGCGCGACGTGTGCATCATCGACAACAGCGTAATGAAAGAACGCATGCAACTGCTCAATGCCGCACAAGACTCATTGAAACTCAAGCAGAATTAAACGCAACGTTGAAGGAATGGACACAAGTATATTCAGACATTTTTTCACCTTTGTCATCCTATGCCTTGCACAGGCGTTGGTGCTCAACCATATCAACCTCTATGGTTGTGCCACACCGTTGATGTATATCTATTTCATCATGCTTTTCAGGCGTGGTTTTCCACGCTGGGCAGTGCTGTTGTGGAGTTTCTTCATGGGGCTTTGCATCGACGTGTTTTCCAACACTCCCGGTGTGGCGGCTGCTTCGGCCACATTCCTGGGTTTTCTGCAACCCTACCTGCTGGAAATCTTCACGCCAAGGGAAAGCCCTGAAGACTTGTTGCCCACCATGAGGTCGCTGGGCACGGTGCGCTTCATCAACTACACCATCATCTGCACCCTGGTCTATATCCTCGTGTTTTTCAGCATCGAGGCATTCAACTTCTTCAATTGGCAGCAATGGCTCCTGAACATCGGTGGCAGCACCCTGCTGACCGCGGTGCTGATATTGGTCGTTGAGAACGTGAGAAAGCGGTGATATGGAGAAAGAATACGGTCTTGAGTACAGGAAATTCGTGATAGCGGGTGTGGCGATATTCATCGTCATCGTATATATCATACGCTTGTTCACCCTGCAGATCATGAGCGAGGACTACAAGAAGAATGCCGACAGCAACGCATTCTTGAAGAAAGTGGAGTACCCCGCCCGTGGTGTCATCTCTGACCGTAACGGCAACCTGCTGGTATATAACCAGAATGCCTACGACATCATGGTGGTGATGAACGAGGAAAAGGGGCGCATAGATACCCTTGAGTTTTGCAAGGCTCTGGGCATCACCAAGGAATATTATGCCAAGCGCATGGAAGAGATCAAAGACCGCAGCAAGAACCCCGGCTATTCACGGTTTACCCAACAGTTGTTCATGAGTCAGCTGACGGAGAAGGAGTTCAGCGTGTTTCAGGAAAAGATGTACCGCTTTCCTGGCTTCTATGTGCAGCGACGCAGTGTCCGCCAATACACCATGTCGTATGCCGCCCATGTGTTGGGCGATGTGGCAGAGGTGTCGCCCAGCGACATCGAAAACGATGATTATTATCAGCCGGGCGACTATATCGGTAAACTCGGCATTGAAAAGTATTACGAGAAAGACCTGCGTGGCGAAAAGGGCGTACAGATATTGCTCCGCGATGCCCGCGGACGGATACAGGGCAGCTATATGAACGGCCAACTGGACCGCAAGCCCAAGGCCGGGCGCGACCTCACCCTGAGCATCGACATCAAACTGCAGGCATTGGGCGAACGACTGCTTGAGGGAAAAATCGGAAGCATCGTGGCCATAGAGCCTTCCACCGGCGAGGTGCTGTGCATGGTGTCTTCACCATCCTATGACCCCAAACTGATGACTGGCCGGCAGCGCAGCAAGGTGCAGACACAATACATGAACCACCCGTGGCGACCGCTGCTCAACCGATCTATCATGGGTGTTTATCCTCCTGGTTCTACCTTCAAGACCACCCAGGGACTTACCTTCCTCAGCGAAGGCATCATCACTCCAAGCACTTCGTTTGCCTGCCATCATGGTTTCTATTGCAAGGGCCTGCATGTGGGATGCCACGGCCATGCCTCGCCCGTGAGCCTCGTGCCTGCCACGGGCACATCGTGCAACGCTTTCTTCTGTTGGGGACTTTATTACATGCTGGGCAACCGCAAGAAATACAAGAGCGTGCAGGAAGCCATGGACATATGGCGCGACTACATGGTGAGCATGGGCTTCGGCTACAAGTTGGGCATCGACCTGCCCGGCGAGAAGCGTGGACTGATTCCCAACTCCAAATACTACGACAAAGCCTATAAGGGTTCGTGGAACGGACTGACCGTCATCAGCATCGCCATCGGACAGGGAGAGGTGCTACTCACCCCACTACAGATAGCCAACCTGTGTGCCACCATTGCCAACAGGGGCTATTACTACACACCCCATGTGGTGCGCAAAGTGCAGGGAAAGCCTCTCGACAACACATTCAGGGAGAAACATGTCACCAAGGCTCAACGCCATGCCTACGACTACATCGTGGCCGGTATGCGCAGGGCGGTGACTTCAGGTACCTGTAAGGGTGCAGAACGAGCCGACTATGAGGTATGCGGCAAGACAGGTACGGCACAGAACCACGGTCACGACCACTCCATCTTCATGGGATTCGCTCCCATGGACAATCCCCGCATAGCCATCTCGGTGTATGTGGAGAACGGAGGCTTCGGTGCTGACTATGGTGTGCCCATCGGTGCCCTGATGATGGAACAATATATTAAAGGTAAACTTTCGCCCGACTCAGAAAAGCGGGCAACGGATTTCCAGCATAGACGAATAGGATATGGTACAGCAGACAGATAAACAACCCAGCGTGCTTCGCTCGCTCGACTGGTGGACAATAGGCATATATGTTGCCCTGCTCGCTTTCGGATGGATCAGCGTCTGCGGAGCAAGCTACAACTATGGCGACACCGACATTCTCAGTCTGGGCACACGTTCGGGCATGCAGATTGTGTGGATAGGCACCTCCATCTGCCTGGGCTTTGTGCTGCTCATGCTCGACGATAGGTTTTACGACACCTTTGCCTATATCATCTATGCGGTGCTGTTGTTGCTGCTGTTTGTCACCATCTTCAACCCACACGAAATCAAGGGTTCAAGGTCGTGGCTGGTGTTGGGACCTTTGCGCCTTCAACCTGCCGAGTTTGCCAAATTCGCCACAGCCCTTGCCGTGTCCAAAATCATGAGCACTTACGGATTCAACATGCACCGGTGGAAAGACTTTGCCGTGGCATGTGCCGTGGTGGTACTGCCCATGTTGTTTATCATTGCCCAGAAGGAAACAGGTTCTGCCTTGGTTTATATCTCGTTCTTCCTGATGTTCTACCGTGAAGGCATGACGGGCAGTGTGCTGTTTACAGGCGTTGCCATGGTCATCTATTTTGTGGTGGGCATACGCTATGAGGATGCCTATCTGCTCGACACCACCACCTCCATAGGCAAGTTTTCGGTGCTGCTGTTGGTACAGATATTTACCTCGACATTGGTGTATGTCTATTGCAAGAACAGCAAACATGCACTCACCATACTGGGCTATGCGGTGGGCATCACCCTGCTGGCGTTCCTCTTTGCCCAATTTGTCATCCCATTTGACATTGTGTGGGTGCAGCTGGTCATCAGTGCGGCTTTGATAGGTTTTCTGTTATACCATTGGCTGATTTTGCGCTTCAGGCAATATCTATACATCATGCTGTTCACCGTGGGCAGCATATCTTTCTTCTATTCGGCTGACTATGTGTTGAACAATATCATGGAGCCTCACCAGCGTGTGCGCATCAATGTGTTGCTGGGACTCGACGAAGACCTGGCAGGTGCTGGCTACAACGTTCACCAGAGTGAGATAGCCATCGGCTCAGGTGGATTGAAAGGCAAAGGATTCTTGAACGGTACCCAAACCAAACTGAAGTTTGTGCCCGAGCAGGACACCGACTTCATTTTCTGCACCGTAGGCGAGGAAGAGGGCTTCGTAGGGTCGGCAGGTGTGCTGCTGTTGTTTCTCGCATTGATATTGCGGCTCATCAAGATGGCAGAGCGGCAACCGTTCAAGTTTGGCCGTGTGTATGGCTATTGTGTGTTGAGCATATTTCTCTTCCATGTATTCATCAATGTGGGCATGGTATTGGGCTTGACTCCCGTGATCGGCATCCCCCTACCCTTCTTCAGTTATGGCGGCTCCTCGTTATGGGGCTTCACCATTCTCCTGTTCATCTTCCTGCGTATCGATGCCGGAAGAAACCTCATCAGGACATAGCACCACGGGGCAACACCCACACCATTTCATTCAAGCCCTATCCTCTCTACAGCAAACTGTCCTGTTTACGGTATAGGGCATCATCAATTTATCGTTCAACCAAGGCTGAACGCAAAAGCAAGATTCTTCACGCTGTTGCAGGAGAATGATATCCCACGCATCGAAAATCGCACACCAAATGCTATATGGGCAATACGCTATCGCATATCCAAGCTGAAGAATTTGTCGAAAAAACACAAAAGCAGAGGGTGTTGTGATATCTTTTGAGAAACATCTCGTATTTTTGCCGTAAGCATATGGAAGCATTGAACTGATTTTCGTGGGCGGCAAAAAACTTGAGTATTGACCAATAAGAATTACAGTATCGATCACGTAAAAGAGGGAGGACCAAAAATCCTCCCTCATTTTCGTGATCACAAAAAGCGATGCTTATTCAGCCAATTTGTTGTCTGAACCAAGCACGTTGGTAATCTTGTGCTTGTACATCTCTTCCATCATGTCGCGTGCAGGACCGCAGTACTTGCGTGGGTCGAACTCGCCCGGCTTTTCTACGAAGACCTTGCGAACAGCAGCGGTGAATGCCAGACGAGAGTCTGAGTCGATGTTGATCTTGCAGACAGCGCTCTTGGATGCCAGACGGAGCTGCTCCTCTGGAATACCAACGGCATCGGGCAGTTTGCCACCATACTTGTTGATGATGTCAACATACTCCTGAGGCACTGAAGAAGAACCGTGAAGCACGATGGGGAATCCGGGCAACTTCTTCATGATTTCGTCGAGCACATCAAAAGCCAATGGAGGAGGAACCAGACGACCAGTCTTGGGGTCGCGGGTACACTGCTCGGGCTTGAACTTGTAAGCACCGTGGCTGGTACCGATAGAGATAGCCAAAGAGTCAACGCCTGTCTTCTCGGTGAAGTCGATTACTTCCTCAGGTTTGGTATAGTGAGATACCTCTGAGGCCACCTCGTCTTCAACACCGGCAAGCACACCAAGCTCACCTTCAACTGTTACATCAAACTGATGGGCGTAGTCAACAACTTTCTTGGTCAGGGCAACATTCTCCTCATAAGGAAGAGATGAGCCATCGATCATTACTGAAGAGAAACCCATATCCACACAGCTCTTGCAAAGTTCAAAGCTGTCACCGTGGTCAAGGTGGAGAGCAATCTCAGGATGCTCGCATCCCAATTCCTTGGCATATTCCACAGCACCCTGTGCCATATACTCCAGAAGAGTCTGGTTGGCATAGTTGCGGGCGCCCTTAGATACCTGAAGGATAACAGGAGACCTCAGTTCTGAAGAAGCCTTGATGATGGCCTGAAGCTGCTCCATGTTGTTGAAGTTGAATGCTGGGATGGCATAACCGCCATTGATGGCTCTCTTAAACATCTCACGGGTGTTTACCAAGCCAAGTGTCTTAAAACTTACCATAATCTTACAAATTTATGTTTTGAAAAAAATTATTCATTAAATGAACACCGCAAAGTTACCAATTTAATTTGTCACAACAAAGAATTGCAACAATTTTTTAATACCAAAAGTGGTTAATGGGTTGTTTTATTGATGTAAGACTATTGGAAAAGGTTGGTTTGCCAATCATACTTGGCAAAATTTGGAAAAAAACGGGGATTCTTCACTAAAAGACATAAAAAAAGGAGTACCGCTGTACTCCAACCTTGTTAACCTTAAATCTAATACTATGAAAAACACGTTGCAAAGGTATGACGCTTTCTGCAAATCTGCAACTTTTTGTCAAATAAAAATTACAATTTATCGTTTTATTTGATTTACATCAATATCAAGGCAGAACGAACGTGTCATTCTGCCTTGACGAAAGTATTTTTAAGCGGTCATGCTACTTTCACCTCAGAACATCAAATTGAACAGATAGCCTGAGAAAATGATAAACGAGGCAATGGTGGCAAAGAAGATACCAATCAACCGCCATGTCATCACCTTTTTCAGCATGGTAGCCTCAGGAAGAGACAATCCCACTACCGACATCATGAACGCAATGGCCGTGCCAAGGGGTACACCTTTGGCCACAAACACCTCTACCACGGGCACTATACCTGCGGCATTGGCATACATGGGAACGGCCAACAACACACTCACCGGCACCGCCAGCAGATTGTCGCGCGACATGTACTGCTCAAAGAAGCCCTCGGGCACATAGCCGTGCATGGCAGCCCCTACTGCTATACCTATTATAATATATATAAAGACTCCACGCACAATCTGCAAAGCATCACGCACAATAAGGGGCAGTCGCATCGAAAATTTCTCACCCGTGGCATTCCACTGCGTTGACTGACTTTCGGCCTGCTGCTGCATCTGCTTAACCCACTCACTCAGGTATCGCTCCAGACGCAACCTGCCAAGCACAATGCCACCAACACATCCCAACAACACGCCACTGATGACATACACCAGAGTGATTTTAATACCAAAGGTGCCAAGAAACATGGCTACTGCCACCTCATTGACCAAGGGTGAGGTAATAAGAAACGACAGCGTAACACCCAGTGGGATGCCACCTTTGACAAAACCGATGAACAGCGGCACTGACGAGCAGGAGCAGAAAGGGGTGACAGCACCAAACAAAGAGGCCAACAGGTATTGCAGGCCATAAAGACGACGGCTTTCCTGGAAACGACGCAAACGTTCAATG
>SFEK01000241.1 GCA_004557285.1 Bacteroidales bacterium
CGTTGATGCTGATGTTGAACGGCTGATTTACGTTCACGCTGAACTTACCATTGATATTGGTTACGTAGTTCGCCTGTACGGGCACGTTGGAGATTGTCTTCTCTGCCTCGCTGTTGTACTTTACCTTGAAGTCGCTCAACGTACGCTCGTTACTGCTTGCCAATACGAAGAAGCTGCCTACTTCTGTTGGCTGTGAGGCTGTACCTGTGATGGTGTTCTGAATGATTATCAATTCGTTGGCGGTAGCCTCGTTTAATGCATCTCCACCGCTCACATTGAAGCATTGTGCAGCGTTGTAGGTGATGTTTATTCTTCCTGCCTCTAATCTGTCAGTTTCCTTCAATACCACTTTTGCCACGGCACGGTTGAGCGTGACGTTCACGGTTCCGCCATCGGTGACGGTGATGCCTTGCTTGGCATAGAAGGCTTCGATGTTAGTCGCCGAACCCCTATCCAGAGTCACGTTCTTCAAGTCGGTGGCGTTGTAGTTTTCGCTGCCATAGTCAGCCCAGAAGAGACAAGTGTATTTGCCCGGGTCGAGGCGCACGGTAAAGGTGCTGCCGTTGTACTCCGTGGCTGGATACACTACTGTCTTTCCTGCTTCGTCATAAATAGCCATAACGTAACGCAGAGTGCCAATCGCGGCACGGGTCTGTGTCTGTCCATCTGCTGTGAGCGAGAACGTCACTTGTTTCGCAGTGTTGCTTTCGTTCAGCAACTCTTCACTTTGACTGCACGATGCCAGCATAGCTACTATGCCCAGCATCAAAGAAAGAAAATTCTTCATATTACTGATTATTAAATTTTTATCATGTTATTTTCTTGTTCAAAACCATACTTCGAAGCTGCCGTTCCAGTCGGTGTTGATGTGTATTCCGCCGCTGTTGGCACCCGAGGTAAGGAATCTGCCACTGACGGTGGTCAGATGGTTGCGGCGATAGTCTATCTTCACACCGGGGATGCGGCATATCACATTGCCCTTGCCGTCGGAGACGATTACCGTGGCATTGACAAACGACGAGTTGCCATTTACAAATATCCAGTCGCTGCCCAGTTCCAGTTCTTCTGTGCCGGTGTAATGGCTGAGAGAACCTGAGTAGCAGATACCGCCCACGGCATCGTTGGGCTTTTCGGTAGAGACATTGAAGCCAGAGGGGAAGTAGCCCTCATACTGCACACCGACCGTCAGCTCTTCGATAGGCGGGAACTCGTTTGGATTGGTGTCACGCAACCGCAGATATTCCTCTATTTCTTCTTTATCAACAATGATGCGGTATTTCGCCAACGGTCGCTTTAAGTCCATCGTTATGCTTGCGCCTTCGCCCGACAAGGCTATGCCGCTCTCGTTGCCGTAAGCCGCATCCTTGCCGTCGGTGTTTGCCGTGTATGGCTCGGTGAAGATAGTCACGGCTTTCAGGCTCTCTGTATTGTAGAATGTGTCGGCAAGTGGCGTATCAGTATGGGCATAGTCTGCCCAGAGACGCAGGTCGTAGCTGCCTTCCGACAGTTGAAGTTCCAACAGGTAGGTACCGTCGGCTTGCAGTTCGGGTGTGACCACCTTGTGTAGAGCCACTTGGACAGTCCCCTCCTTGCAGACTTCCGCCACACAACGCAGCGTATAGCCGGCTTCGGCTGCACGGACTTTGGTTTGCATCAGGGTAAAGTCTGCCATGTCTGTCTGTGGGAATGTGAAGCGCACGCTGAGCACCGGCAGAGAGAAATCTCCTCGCGTCAAAGGCAGGGTGACACGGATTATTCTCCATTCCGCCACGTCTACATCCGCTATGCTGGAGAGCAAGTCGGGGTCAAGACCTTCCTGTGCTGCCACCCATTCGTGCAAGGCTGTCAGGGTGGCTGTCTCAGCCGGAGTCTCATCGGCATTGATGATGACTGCTATCGTATAGTGTCCCACCTCTAACGGCAGCAGGGCAGAAGCCACGGCATGCGCATCGACATAATCGTATGTGGCGCATAGGTTGCCGCTGGTGTTATAGACAAAAAGCCTGGTGTGCCCGATGTTGACATTAGGGCACTGACTATTGTCAAGGGCTATAGCCACGCCGCCCTCGTCTTCATGTGGGTCGTCGTTGGCACAGGCTGTAAAGCCTAAGAGAACTGCTACCATGAGCAGCATATTCATGAGGTAATTCATCATTGTCTTCATGGCTGCACCTCCTTTCTTTCCTTTTCTGCCACAACGACACGGCGTGCCTTTGAGGCATCTGGCTCATTACTTTCAATGCCCATTCCATATATATTCATACGCGAAGGGTCTATGCCTTGACCGACAAGCCATGCCTTTACGACTTCGGCACGACGGAGCGATATACGCTTGTTCACGGCAGTA
>SFEK01000242.1 GCA_004557285.1 Bacteroidales bacterium
AAAACAGTACAAGTGAAATGTAGGCGTGGCGTTACATACAGCATCGAGGTTAAAGGTACCAAAGGAAGTATATTCAGGCTGAAACAGATGCTTGAGGATTGCTGCTGTTATGTCTGCCATAACCACAACTGCGACACCGCGATAGAAGGTAAGCAGGATTGCCGTAAACAATGCGAATTTTATACCCGTACACCTTATTGCGAAATATATGGAAGAGAACAGCAAACAGCCACAGAAAACCATTGATCTCCCTGCGCCAGCATCCTCGTGGATGGAGCTTTCGGAGAAGCAGCTGCGCGAGGTGCACCGGCTGATGAAGTCGTGCGCCAGCGTGCCTGACTTTAAGCTGCGGGTGCTGATGATGCTGAACGGGCTGCGGATGTCAAGCCGGGGGTTTGAAGAGGAGGAAGAGAAGGGTGGGGGAGTGCGCTATCTCTTCCGAAGGGTAGGGTGGTGGAACAGGTGGTTTGGGCCATTGATTGGACTGAGCAGCTGGGAGGTCTGCTTCTGGGCGGACCGCTACCTGAAGTTCCTCGACGAGCCGATGCAGCTCCTTGCACTGCCCTTTGAATACATCCGCATCGGCCTGCACCGATACAAAGCGCCCGACCCGCAGATGGTCAACCTGACCTACGAGCAGTATGGCAACGCACAGCGTTACCTTGTAGCCTACTGGGACGCTCGCCGTTCGCTGGCCGAGAATGACCATACCCCTTTACGCCAGCAGCTCAACCTGATGCGCGAAGCCGAGCAAAGCCGTGCGGGTTTCCTGGCACACCTCTTCACCCCTCCGTCGCTCCGCCTGCTCGACCAGCGCCACCAGGCCACCCGATTCAGTCCGCAGCGCGTCTATCACTACGATGCCGACCGATCCGAGCGACTCATCCCCCGGTTCCGTCGCCTATGTCGCCGCGACCCTATCCTGTTCGACATGTGCAGTCAGTTCTTCCAGAGCTGCCAGCTACGTTACAAAGAGGATTTCCCCTTCCTCTTCAAGGAGTATGGAGGAGGTGATGACCGCAGCGCCCTGGTGATGGAGATTGATACCGTCAATGCCGTACAGAAGTATGCCGGCTACACCACGCAGCAAGAGGTGTACGACAGCAACAGCGTCTTCATTTTCGGCTTTCTCAACAACATGGCGCACGAAGCGAAGCAGATTGAGGAGATGAACGCCAAGATGAAGATGAAGTGATTCATTATTAGGGATTAGGGATTAATGTTTAGGGATTAGGGATTAGGGATAAGGGATAAGATATTATCGACGAGTATTAAGATAATATCGTTTAGTGTTAAGATATTAGCGTTTAGTGATAACAAATATTCGATATGGAAGAAAGATTTTTTGATTTTGTGGAGCGTTGGTGCTCGCTGTACAAGCCAATGCAGCACGCGCCTGGTGAGCGCAGCAAGAACAAGCGTTTTTTCTTGACAGATACTTACATGGGCATGGCCGATTTCATGACGCAGATTCAGCCTCAGAAGTCGCCCTGTGTGGTGATGGAGAGCAACCAGGAGGGTGCGCTGGGTGACGGCATTGATCACCCCAATTACACCATATATTTCATGGTGCGTGCCGAACGAATGAACGACGGCCACGCAGCCATGCTTGCCAAGCTGGAGGCAAAGAAGCACCTTCAGAAGTTCGTTGCCTACATCCGGCAGAAGCAGCAGGAGGAAGACCCCATGCTATCACACCTCTCCATCGACGACACGCTGCCTTACCAAACCATCGGGCCGATGTACAATGGGTGGTACGGCGTGATGCTGCAACTTACCGACGCGCAACAATACGCCAACTGCCTCAATCCCGATGACTATATCACCGTGGAAGAGGCAGATAACGATGCGATGGAGTAGGGTAGGGTGAATGGGTGATTGAGGGTGATTCACCCTGTCACCCTAAAATCACCCTGTCACCCTGCACCATTCAACACCTCGAATGGTATGCCATTTGCCTTGAACTTTTTGTTGTGAATTGCCGCACTCACACAAGTTTCCGTTACACGTATAGCTTTTGCGAAATCTCTGATTGAAGCATAGATCTTCCCAGTGTCCAGGCGCTTGATGAGTTTACTGTTACGCCTCATGGGCTGTGGCACGTTGTCATCAAAATTCTCCTTAGCATAGCTTTCGCACGGGATGATTCGTTCATACTCCTCCTTGCGAAGCAACCGCAGGTGGTTCCCTCGTACCACGCCGCCATTTTTTATGATGGCATTCAGCTGCCTGTTGTTTATCTTAAATAGACGAGCAAGCGGTCCGCTTCCGTCATATACATTCCTCGTCTCCTCGACCAAAACAAACGATTCAAACGAGGTTTTCCCATTTTTGTTGTAT
>SFEK01000243.1 GCA_004557285.1 Bacteroidales bacterium
TATGATGTATGGTTCTAATCTGAAGGAGAATATGAAATCGACAAAGAATATATTGTTAAGCCTGCTCGGCATCAGTGCGATGCTCTCATCGTGCAACAAATTTGAAGAACCTGCTGCAGAGAGCAATGACGGTGAGGAGGTGACCTTCTCACTCTCTGCCGACGCTCTGGAGCAGACCCGCGCTACCGCTGGCGGCTTGTGCTATGTGATGGCTATCTATGACGAAACCGGCGAGAACGAGATTGTGCCTGAAACTGTCTATGACCAGAGCACCTTCTCAATAAGACTGGATCCGGGCAAATACACCTGCCTCTTCTGGGCGGATTATGGCAGTGCCAACTACGATGCCACAAACTTGAATGACGTAAAACTCAGTGATGATGCTACTAACGCCGAGGCCTTCTATGCCAGGCAGGGCATCACTGTCACCAGTGGAGCTGCGGTGTACATCACATTGCATCGTGCCGTGGCGCAGATCATTTTGCGTGAAACTGCCACGTTGCTAAAAGGTACAATGACGGTTGGCTGCAATAAATATCAAAATTTCAACGTCAGCACCGGCATAGCCTCCAATGAGGCAAGCGTCACCAAGACCATTAATATGCCTTCTGATGTCTTTGGCTCTGCTGCTGAGCCGGCGGAGGTCTGCAGCATATTCATATTGGCAAATAGCGAGGAATATCTCACCGACTTTAAGGTGAAATACAATGATGAGAAGGAAAAGACCATCTCCAACGTACCCATACAAGCCAACTGCAAGACCAATCTGAACGGCTCGTTTGGTGACACGCCTTATCTCACCTTCTCGGCAGAAAGCGGGCAGACGTTTACGATGGATTTCTTTGAATTTTCATTGGGAGAGAATGAATACTTCGAATATGCCGTGGGCGATGGAGAATGGACAAAGTTCACAACGACAGTCAGCGGCATTGCCTTTGGAGGAGCCAAAGGCGATCTTCGCCTGCGTGGCAAGAGTAGCAAGGGAACTGCTATCGACGGAAATATTACTTCAAGAATTTCATTCGGAACATCAGGCGTATTGGTTGATTGCAGTGGCGATATCCGTACTCTCATAGACTATGAGAACTACGCAACCGCAAGCACCGCAGAGGCAAGGTTTTGTAGGTTGTTTCAGTATAATCCACTTTTGAGGACGGCTCCTGAACTTCCTGCCTCCACATTGGCAGATTACTGCTATCGTTCAATGTTCTACGGTTGCGCATCGCTCACCCAGGCTCCGGAGCTCCCGGCTACCACATTGGCAAGAAGTTGCTATTCTGTTATGTTCGACGGTTGCACATCGCTCACCCAGGCTCCGAAACTCCCTGCTACCACATTGGCAGATTGGTGCTATTTTCAAATGTTCAACGGTTGCACATCGCTCTCAAGCATCACTATGTTGGCAACGAATGTTAGTGCTCCGAGATGTTTAGAGAATTGGCTGATAGATGCCGGAACGCAAGCCTCATCGCGCACGTTGACATTAGCCAATCAGGATATATATAATACCCTAAGTGCCAAAGCAAACTACCTTCCCGACATCTGGAAGCAAGATACTGCGGGCACTATCGTAAAATTCAACTAATATCCCAACGACGAATAATTAACAGAATTGATATGAAAAAGATATTTGCGTTGATGCTTGGCATAGCAGCTATGTTCGCATCGTGCAGCAAGACAGAAGAACTTACAGCAGGAACCGACGCAGCCAGGGAAGTGACCTTCTCGCTTTCCGCAGACAGCGGCCTGCAGACACGTGCCTCCGGCACCCTTCGCTACCTGATGGCCATCTATGATGAGTCGGGACAGGCGGAAGTGCTGAAGGCGACTGAGTACGGCAGCAGCAGTTTTGCCGTCCGCCTCGACCCGGGCAAATACACCTGCCTCTTCTGGGCAGACCACGGCAGCGAGAACTACGATGCCACTGACCTGAAAAGCGTAGCCCTGAAGGATGCCGCCACCGACCTGGAGGCCTTCTATGCCAAGCAGGGCATAACCGTCACCGACGGAGGAATGGTGAATGTAACTCTCAGCCGCGCCGTGGCAAAACTTGTCCTGAAGGAGACCGACCGCCTGGAAGCGGGATCCATCACAGTGAGCTACGACGGTTTCAAGGGCTACGATGTATCTCAGGGAGCAGGCATCAATGCGTCCACCCTCACCCATACCCTCACCGTTGCAAGCGTCATCGAAGGCTCGGCTGCAGCCCCGACAGAAGTGGGCAGCATTTTGATGCTGGCTGGTTCCGATGAGCGCATCCTTGCTGACTTCAAGTTCCAGTATAAGACCGCAACGAAAACAGAAGATGAAAGGACCATTACCAACGTG
>SFEK01000054.1 GCA_004557285.1 Bacteroidales bacterium
TCTCTACTATGAGAATCGCGGTGAGAAACTTCAAGAGCTGAAGAATCCGGAAATCAATGCTGAAATTGCCGCCAGATTGGATGAAGAGGAGTTGGACCCCTCACAACAAGCTAAACTGGAGCGTGAGTTTGCACAGGAGGTACATCTGTTGACCGCCGAGAAACGACTGCGAGTAGTGGCACAGGACTTTGTGCGTCACTATAGCGACCTCTGGACAAGTGGTAAGGCTATGGTGGTGAGCTTCAACAAGGTTACTTGCGTCCGCATGTATAACTATGTGCAAGAATACTGGCAGAAGGAGATCAAGGCTCTGCGAAAGTGCATTGAGCAAGATCCTTGTCAACAGGAAGTGCAGGAGATGAAGCGTAAACTGCAATGGATGGAAGAAACGGAAATGGCAGTTGTGGTATCGCAAGAGCAAAACGAAATACAGACTTTCAAGAAATGGCGACTCGACATCACTCCACATCGCGAGAAGATGGAGAAACGTGAACTAGATAAGGAGTTCAAAGATGCAGATGGAAAGCTTCGAGTTGTTTTCGTCTGTGCCATGTGGCTGACAGGCTTTGATGTGAAGACACTCTCATGCCTCTACATAGACAAACCGATGAAGGCGCACACCCTAATGCAGACCATTGCCCGTGCAAACCGTGTGGCAGAAGGTAAGTCGAATGGTCTTGTGATTGACTATATTGGTATTGTGAAAGCACTCCGCCAAGCTCTGGCTGACTATACAGCTAATCCTGATGACAGAGACAGCGGCAATGACCCTACAGTCAACAAGGAAGAACTGATAAAGAATGTTTGGGAAATCATTGCGACAGCGGAAACGTTTCTGCATGAAAAAGGTTTTGAATTGCAGGAACTCATTGAGGCCATGTCATTTGAGAAACTGTCACTTCTGAAGAAGGCAGCAAACCAACTTTGTGATAAGATTGAAACCCGTAAGTCGTTCTGCACATTTGCGACTACCTTGCTCAAACTTTGGAAATATCTCGATCGTGAAGATATAACCGAAGACATGCGCAAAAAGAAAGATGCTCTGGAAGCCATCTACAAGGAATTACAGAAAAAGCGTAAGCACGCAGACATCACAGACCTGATTGTAGCAATCAATGATATTGTCAATGAGCATCTTGAAATAGATTCCAATGCTATGATGGTTGCTGAAGGACGCAGGTTTGACATTAGCGGCATCGACTTCGATTTATTGCGAAGAGAGTTTGCCAAGCGTGAAGACAAGAATCTCGTACTAAGAGACATTCAAGACTTACTTCAGGAGCGTCTGGCTCGACTATTGGCGGAGAATCCATCCAGAATTAACTTTTACGAAAAGTATCAAGAGATTATTCAAGCGTATAACCAGGAGCAGAATCGCGCAACGATAGAGAAGACCTTCGAGGAGTTGATGCATCTGTCTCAATCTCTCAGCGAAGAAGAGAAGCGTTATGTTCGAGAAGGTTTCAAGAGTGATGAAGAACTCTCGTTATATGACCTCCTGCTGAAAGACAATCTGTCAAAGACAGAAGTCAAAAAGCTGAAGGATGTAGCCATAGAGTTGCTTGCCAAAATAAAGGAACAGTTGTCTGGTATGGATCATCCGTTTGACAAGCCAACGACTCGTGCTACTCTTATCATTACCATACGTGATATACTATGGCGGGAACTTCCAGATAGTTACAGCGAAGAAAGTATAAACTACTACCGCGATACCATCTATAACTATGTAAGTCAAAGATATGGTGGTGTGGCCTAAAGAATATGGTTCATCCGGAATTCTGAGTGATGAACCCAAAATATACGGTTAAAAAAGAGAGAAGTTTTCCATGTGGAAAACTTCTCTCTTGGTCGGGGCGACAGGATTCGAACCTGCGACCACCTGGTCCCAAACCAGGCGCGCTACCGGACTGCGCTACACCCCGTAAACCAGTCATTTCTGATTTGCGAGTGCAAAGGTACTAATATTTTTTTGAACTCGCAAATGAAACGACAATTATTTTATGATATTCTGTTCTACAAATACCTTTTTCAGTGCCTGAACACCTCGCTCAACCTGTTCTTTGGTGTGAGTGGCCATTAAGGCAAATCTCACCAGGGTGTCTTGCGGGGCACATGCAGGAGGAATGACGGGGTTGATGAATACGCCGGCATCAAAGGCGAGCTTGGTGACGAGGAATGTCTTTTCCACATCACGCACATAAAGCGGGATGATGGGGCTCTCGGTTTCGCCAATCTCGAATCCTTCTTCACGGAAACGCTTCAAGGCATAGTTGGTGACATCCCACAGACGCTCGATGCGCTCAGGCTCGCGGCGTATGATGTGGAGCGCCTCCATGGCAGCAGCTGTGGCTGCAGGAGTGTTGGATGCACTGAAGATATAGGTGCGGCAGGTGTGGCGCAGGTAGTTGATGGTGTCGCTGTCGCTGGCGATGAATCCGCCGATGCTTGCCAGACTCTTGGAGAATGTGCCCATGATCAGGTCAACGTCGTCGGTCACACCGAAATGGTCGCACACGCCCCTGCCCTCTTTGCCGAATACGCCCAAGCCGTGGGCTTCGTCAACCATGATGGAGGCATTGTACTTCTTTTTCAAGGCAACGATTTCGGGCAGTTTGGCCAGGTCGCCCTCCATGGAGAACACGCCGTCAACCACAATGAGCTTGATAGAATCGGGGCGGCACTTCTGCAGCTGTTTCTCCAAGTCTTCCATGTCGTTGTGCTTGTATTTCAAACAAGTGGCAAATGAAAGACGTCGACCGTCAACGATGCTGGCATGGTCGCGGTCATCACAGATGATATAGTCTTCTCTGCCACAAATAACCGACAATACACCCGAGTTTACGGTAAATCCTGTAGAAAAACACAATGCGTCGTCCTTGTGTTCAAAGGCTGCGAGCTCTTTTTCAAGCTTCACATGGATGTCGAGTGTTCCGTTGAGGAAACGGCTGCCTGCACATCCTGTGCCATATTGGTCGATGGCTGCCTTGGCTGCTGCCTCCACACGGGGGTCGCCAGTTAATCCTGTATAGGCATTAGAACCGAACATCAACACATTGTGTCCAGACATTTTAACTTCTGTTCCTTGTTTACCGGTGATTTCACGGAAATAGCAGTAAACGCCTGCTTCCATGAATTTCTGAGGCTCACGGTATTTTTTGTATCTTTCTTGTAATAGTCCCATATTATAATAATAGGTGTGCAGAATAATCTGCCCAATAGATTTTTTTAGGCTGCAAAGATACAAAAAAATGTGCAACAATGAGCAAAAAACAGAGAAAAGTGTTTTAAAAGCAAAAATATTATTCAATAATCACCGAAATTAGGGCAATTATTATTATTTTTGCACGGCATGAGCAACAGAAGACATATCATATTCATCATCAATCCCATTTCGGGCACAGTGAAGAAATCGGGCATCAGGCAAATCATCGAGTCGCAACTCAACAAGGATTTGTTTGACTATGAAATCATTGACACCCAATATAGCGGCCATGCCTCGGTCATTGCACAAGAGGCCAAAGACAAGGGTGCGCACATCGTGGTGGCTGTAGGGGGTGACGGTACGGTGAACGAGGTGGCCCGTGCCATCATCCAGTCGGACACGGCATTGGGCATCATCCCGTGCGGGTCGGGCAACGGCCTGGCGCGTCATCTCATGTTGCCCATGGAAACGCACAAGGCGATGGACATCATCAACGAGTGCAACATCCACGACCTGGACTATGGCATCATCAATGAGCACCCCTTCTTCTGCACCTGCGGCATGGGCTTTGATGCGTTCATCAGCAGGAAGTTTGCCGAGTCGCAAAAGCGAGGGCCGGTGACTTATCTTGAGAACATCCTGAAAGAAGGACTGAAATACCAGTCGGAAAACTACAAGATCACCTGCGAAGAGGGTTCGTTCGACATCAGGGCCTACTTGGTGTCGTGTGCCAATGCCTCACAATACGGCAACAACGCCTACATCGCCCCACAGGCCTCGATGAGCGACGGATGGCTGGATGTGATCATCATGGACCCGCTCGACGTGCTCGATGCACCGCAAATCAGCATCGACATGTTCAACAAGACACTCGACAAAAACTCGAAAATCAAGACTTTCCGCACCAAGCATATCCATGTGAAGCGTGAAAAACCGGGATATATCCACTATGACGGCGACCCAGTCATAGCCGGCGAGGAGGTGGATATTGCCGTGGTGCACCATGGCATCAAGATCATCGTCAATGCCCATGCCGACAAGTCGAAGCGACAGCCCAACATGGTGCAGAATGCCTTCAGCGAGTTTTTCAACGACCTGAGCAACATGAGGACAGACATCACCAAGCAAGGCCGACATATACAGAACATCAACAAGGCCTTGCTCAGAAAACTCAACAACTGATTTTTCTCAGAACAACATACCCGCCGACACGCAAAGTCCGTAGATGAGGATGTTGCGTGCCGTATCGGCAAGCACGCTGTTGAGTGCCCTGCCCTTGTTGATGCGCACCATCTTGTTGTAGGTCATGATATGGAAAACCATATACACCACCGGCAGCAGGGCAGCCATCAGGTGGCCGTGAAGCGCAAAGCAAATGCCCGACAGCAAAGGCACGACACCCGCCACCCAATAGGCCTTCAGTCCTTTGCGGGCACCGAGCCGCACGATGAGTGTGCGCTTGCCGGCACGGATGTCGTTGTCGATGTCGCGGTAGTTGTTGACAATGAGCAGCGTGTCGATCACCAGTCCGCAGGAGAGCGAGGCCAAGACCACGTCGGGCGTGACATCGCCTGTCTGTATATAATAGGTGACACATACGGGAACCAGACCGAAAAACACCAGGACAAGCAAATCGCCCAACCCATGGTAGGACAAGGATGTGGTGTAAAGGAAACAGAACAGCACGCAGGCAAGGCCCACCAGCAACATTTCAAACCCTCCGAACAGCACCAGAGGCAATCCGATGCAGCAAGCCAGCACCGTGGTGACGAGCAGGGCCATGCGCATGGCAGGAGCGGTGATCCAGCCTTGTGAACAGGCTCGAAGCGGTCCGAGGCGGCTCTCGTCGTCGTTGCCGCGAAGGAAATCAAAATAATCGTTCACAAAATTGGCGTCGATCTGCATGACAAAGGCAAAGAGCATGCAGAGCACAGCAGGCAACACCTTGAAACCATCGGCTCCAAGGGTGGCGTAGGCCATTGACAGTCCGATCATCACCGGCACGGCGGCCCCCGTCAATGTCTTGGGACGAGATGCCAGCATCCAAGCCTTGAAAGAATTTACAGCGATATCATTCATCTACGTTTGTTCTACTATTTAACCTTTACAACCAAACTATTTGGAATATTTCTTGCAAAAGTAAACAATTAATTGTATTTTTGCAAGAAAATACAAATTCTTTACGCATAATGATGGACAAGAATGTGAGTCTCGACCTGATGGACTTCATTGAAACGGAGATTCTTCCCCGCTACTCCCGATTTGACAAGGCACACAACATCACCCATGTCACCCGTGTAATCAACAGGGCAGTGAAACTGGCACGCACTGTAGGCGCCGACATCAACATGGCCTATACCGCCGCCGCCTACCACGACCTGGGGCTTGAAGGGCCACGCGCCATACACCACCTTGGCAGCGGAAAGATTGTGGATGCCGATGCAAGACTAAAGCGTTGGTTCTCAGCTGAGCAAATCAACATCATTAAAGAAGCGGTCGAGGACCACAGAGCCTCTGCTTCTCACTCGCCGAGGAGCATCTACGGCAGGATTGTGGCAGAGGCCGACCGCGACCTGGAGCCTGAAACAGTGTTCAGACGCACCATATTGTTCGGACTTGAACACTACCCCGACAAGAGCAAGGAGGAGCAATGGAAGCGATTTGTGCAGCATCTCGAAAACAAATATTCGGCAAACGGCTACATTCGGCTTTGGATTCCAGGCTCTGACAATGAAAAGAACCTGAAGCTCATCAGGGAAATGGCCAACAACCCAAAGGAGCTGCGCCAACTGTTCGACCGCATGTATGAAGAAGAAACCAACGATCATTTAATATAGTCATGAAACACTTGTTATTCAGCATTGCCTTTTGCATGTTGTCGAGCACAACATGGGCCCAAGACAACACACCGGCTGCCGACACCGAACAGCCAAGAACACAAATCGTCATGCAAACCAACATGGGAGAAATCCGCCTGGAACTCTACAACGAAACGCCGCTGCACCGCGACAACTTCATCAAACTGGTAAAGGAGGGATATTATGACGGTTTGCTGTTTCATCGTGTCATCAACAAGTTTATGATACAGGCGGGCGACAGTGCCAGCCGCCATGCCCCACAAGGTGCTTTGCTGGGCGACAGCAAGGAGAGCTACCAGATACCCGCAGAAATACATTTTCCCCAACTGTTTCACAAGCGGGGTGCACTGGCAGCGGCGCGTGAGCCCGACAATGTCAATCCTGAGCGTAAATCATCTTCCTCACAGTTCTACATCGTGTATGGTCAGCGGTTCAACGAACAGATGCTCGACAAAGTGCAGGAGCGCATCGACCAGATGACCGGGGGCCAGGTGAAGCTCACGCCGGAAATCAGAGAGGTGTATATGAAAAAAGGAGGCACACCACACCTTGATGGCTCGTACACCGTTTTTGGCGAGGTGACCGACGGCATGGAAGTGGTCAAGGCCATAGAATGGGTGGACACCGACAAGAACGACCGCCCCATCAACGACGTGAGAATCATCAAGGCTTTCGTCATACCCCAATAACCTTGCGCCAAAGGACGTGAAACAACTGCTGCAACCACAGATAAATGAAAAAAAGAACAAATTATTTTGTATTTTGAACAACTTGGCGTACCTTTGCATGGCAGATAACAGCGATTAAATTATAGTGAACATAACGCAACATGAACGTTTTAGAATTAAGTGAACAAGAAATCGTAAGACGACAGAGTCTTCAGGAACTGCGCGACATGGGCATTGATCCCTATCCCGCTGCAGAGTACCCTACAAATGCGTATTCCACAGACATCAAAGAGGGTTTCAGCGATGATGCTCCACAACAAGAAGTATGTATTGCCGGACGTCTGATGAGCCGAAGGGTCATGGGCAAGGCCTCGTTTGCCGAACTGCAGGATTCCAAAGGCAGAGTACAGGTGTATGTCACCCGCGACGACATCTGCCCGGACGACAACAAGGATTTATATAATAAGGTGTTCAAACGCCTGCTCGACATTGGCGACTTTATCGGTGTCAAGGGCTTTGTATTCCGCACCCAAACAGGAGAAATCAGCGTTCACGCCAAGAGTCTCACCCTGCTTTCAAAGAGCCTCAAGCCACTGCCCATCGTGAAATACAAGGACGGCGTGGCCTACGACAAATTCGACGACCCAGAACTGCGCTACCGCAGACGCTATGTTGACCTGGTGGTCAACGACGGCATCAAAGACACTTTCCTCAAACGGGCCACTGTGCTCAAGACCCTGCGCAACTCGCTCGACGAGGCAGGATATACCGAGGTGGAGACACCGATACTGCAGTCGATTCCCGGTGGTGCCACAGCCCGTCCGTTCATCACCCATTTCAATGCCCTCAATGTGGAGATGTATATGCGCATCGCCACCGAGCTTTATCTGAAACGCCTGATTGTAGGTGGTTTTGAGGGGGTATATGAAATTGGCAAGAACTTCCGCAACGAGGGTATGGACCGTACCCACAACCCTGAGTTCACCTGCATGGAGCTTTATGTGCAGTACAAGGACTACAACTGGATGATGGCATTTACCGAGCAACTGCTCGAAAAGATATGTATCGCAGTCAACGGAAAGCCCGAGAGCGTTGTCGATGGACAGACCATCAGTTTCAAGGCTCCCTACCGCCGCCTGCCTATCCTTGACGCCATCAAAGAGAAGACCGGCTACGACCTGAACGGCATGACAGAGGACGAGATACGCGAGGTGTGCAAGAAACTCAACATGGAAATCGACGACACCATGGGCAAGGGCAAACTCATCGACGAGATTTTCGGCGAGTTCTGCGAAGGCACCTTTATCCAGCCTACCTTCATCATCGACTATCCCGTGGAAATGTCGCCCCTCACCAAGATGCACCGCAGCAAGCCGGGACTTACTGAGCGTTTTGAACTGATGGTCAACGGCAAGGAGCTGGCCAACGCCTACTCTGAGCTCAACGACCCCATCGACCAGGAGGAGCGTTTCGTGGAACAGATGAAACTGGCCGACAAGGGCGACGACGAGGCGATGATTATCGACCAGGACTTCTTGCGCGCCCTGCAATATGGCATGCCACCCACCAGCGGTATCGGAATCGGCATCGACCGTCTGGTGATGCTCATGACAGGACAGACGTCAATACAAGAGGTGCTCTTCTTCCCGCAGATGCGCCCGGAAAAGAAGATACCCAAGAGCAGTGTGGCCGAATGGAAGGCCATCGGCGTGAGCGAAGAGTGGGTGCCTGTGTTCAACAAATGCGGCTATAACCTCGTGACCGACATCAAAGGCGTGAATTCACAGAAACTGCAGCAAGACGTGTGTGGTGTCAACAAAAAATACAAGCTGGGCTACGACAATCCCAAGGTGGAACAATTTGCACAATGGATTGAGGCAGCCGGCAGCCAGGAATAAAAAAAGACATGTACGATTGCGGTAAAATAGCGATTATAGGCGGCGGTAGCTGGGCTACCGCCATTGCCAAAATCGTGGTGGGGCACACTCATCACATAGGATGGTATATGCGCCGTGATGACCGCATAGAAGATTTCAGACGCTTGGGGCATAATCCCGCCTATCTGGTGGGCGTGCGCTTCAACATCGACGAGATAGCGTTCTCGAGCGACCTCAACAAGATTGTGCAAGCCTACGACACGCTCATCTTCGTCACCCCATCACCATACCTGAAAAACCATCTGAAGAAACTCAAGACGAGCATTCGCGACAAGTTTGTCATCACGGCCATCAAGGGCATCGTGCCCGACGAAAACCTCGTGTGCTCAGAATATTTCCATCATGTGTATGATGTGCCCTACGAGAACCTGGCCTGTCTTGGCGGTCCTTCGCATGCTGAGGAGGTGGCTCTCGAACGACTGTCTTACCTCACCGTGGGATGCAGCAGCCGCGAGAAGGCATTGGCGTTCACAGATGTCCTTTCGAGCGAATACATCAAGACCAAGGTGAGCGACGATGTCATCGGCATCGAATACTCTTCGGTGTTGAAAAACGTGTATGCCATTGCGGCCGGAATATGCAGCGGCTTGAAATATGGCGACAACTTCCAGTCGGTGCTCATCTCAAATGCCGTGCAGGAAATGTCTCGCTTCCTCAAGTCGATTTCGCCGATAGAACGCAATGTCACCGACTCGGTGTATCTGGGCGACTTGCTGGTGACGGGATATTCAAATTTCTCACGCAACAGGACCTTCGGCACCATGATCGGCAAGGGATACAGCGTGAAGAGCGCACAGATTGAAATGGAAATGATAGCAGAGGGCTATTTCGGCACCAAGTGCATGAAGGAAATCAACCGTCATTGCCATGTCAACATGCCCATCCTTGATGCGGTGTATAACATTCTTTATGAACGTATATCGCCACAAATCGAAATAAAACTATTAACCGATTCTTTCAGATAAGAATCATAATATTTTAAACAATGAAAAATATCACTTTAGACGTAACAAAGGCTGCTCAGTTTTTACAGGAGGGAACTGTAAAAGGCTATGAGGCAAAAGTGAAAGCTGCCCAAGAGGCACTTGAAAATGGTACATGTCCGGGTAACGATTTCTTGGGGTGGTTGCATCTGCCCTCTTCTATCACTCCTGCTTTCCTGCAGGAGATACAGGATTGCGCTAATGTGCTTCGCGACAACTGCGAGGCTGTAGTGGTGGCAGGCATCGGAGGTAGCTACCTCGGTGCACGTGCCGTCATCGAGTCGCTGAGCAACTCTTTCGCTTGGCTGGTGAATGACAAGAAGAACCCTACCATCTTGTTTGCCGGCAACAATATCGGAGAGGATTACCTCTACGAGCTCACTCAGTATCTTAAAGACAAGAAGTTTGGTGTCATCAACATTTCCAAGTCGGGCACCACTACCGAAACAGCCCTCACCTTCCGTCTGCTCAAGAAGCAGTGTGAGGAGCAGCGCGGCAAAGAAGAGGCCAAGAAAGTGATTGTGGCCGTGACCGACGCCAAGAAAGGTGCTGCCCGTGCCGCTGCCGACAAAGAGGGCTACAAGACATTCGTCATCCCCGACAATGTGGGTGGACGTTTCTCTGTGCTCACTCCCGTGGGTTTGCTGCCCATCGCTTGTGCAGGATTCGACATCTGCCAACTGGTGGCAGGTGCAGCTGAAATGGAAAAGGTGTGTGGCAAGGACGCTCCTTACGAGGAGAACCCCGCAGCCATCTATGCTGCCGTGCGCAACGGTCTCTACTCACAGGCCGGCAAGAAGATTGAAATCATGGTGAACTACCAGCCCAAGCTCCATTTCATCAGCGAATGGTGGAAACAGCTCTTCGGCGAGAGCGAAGGCAAGGACAACAAGGGTATATTCCCCGCTTCGTGCGATTTCACCACCGACCTGCACTCTATGGGACAGTGGATTCAGGAGGGTGAACGCACCATCTACGAGACCGTCATCAGTGTAGAGGAGCCTGACAACAAACTGCTCTTCCCTGCTGACGAGGAAAATCTCGATGGTCTGAACTTCCTTGCCGGCAAGCGTGTTGACGAGGTGAACAAGATGGCCGAACTGGGCACACGTCTGGCCCATGTTGACGGTGGTGTGCCTAACATACGCATTTCTGTGCCCAAGCTCAACGAGTATTATATCGGACAGCTGATCTACTTCTTTGAGATTGCATGCGGCATCAGCGGCAACATCCTTGAGGTGAACCCATTCAACCAGCCTGGTGTAGAGGCTTACAAGAAGAACATGTTTGCCCTGCTCGACAAACCTGGTTACGAAGCCGACAGCAAGGCCATCAAGGAGCGTCTGGCCAACGAGCAATAAAATATATTCAAGAAATGACGAAAATTGTGATTGAACAATATCTCCAAAGACACGGCTTTGAGGCTTTCCACCCCAAAGCCGTTCTTTTTGACATGGATGGTGTGATATACAACAGTATGCCAAACCATGCAAAGAGTTGGCATGAGTCAATGGCTTCTTTCGGTCTGGACATGACACCGGAAGAGGCTTACATGTGCGAGGGAATGCGTGGCGTGGAAACCATCAAGAAACTGGCTGCTGAACAATGGAACCGCACGCTTGACGATGTAGAGGCAGCTGAGATGTATCGTGTCAAGTCTGAGCATTTCAGCCAGTGTCCTCCGGCACAGAAGATGAAAGGTGTCGAGCAGCTGATGCGCCATATCAAGGCTCAGGGGCTCAGCATCTGTGTGGTGACCGGAAGCGGACAGCAATCACTGCTCGACAAGTTGGTCGATGATTTCGACGGTCTGATACACGACGACTTGATTGTGAGCAGCAAGGACGTGACCCGCGGAAAGCCCAACCCCGAACCTTATCTCCGTGGCATGGAGAAATTGGGCATAGAGCCCTGGCAGGGCATTGTTGTGGAGAACGCTCCTCTTGGTGTGCGTGCCGCCGTGGCTGCCCGTCTGTTTACCATCGCCGTGAACACCGGTCCCCTGCCCGACTCGGCCCTTGCCGATGAAGGTGCCAATCTCGTATGCCGGGATATGGAGGAGGCACTGTCATGCTTCCTGTCCATTTGCCGGCAATCATTTCAACAGCCATAGACCTGACCGTCCGCCATTTGATGATATGTGGAGTATGGCCGTCGTCTCTCGTCGTTCGTGTGATGCCGGCAATACTTCGCTCATGTCTTGGATGAATACATTTCCGCCCTTGCCGCAAATGATGTGCCTGGATGGACAAGAGTCTTGAGAAATGGCACAGAAAAGGGTTTCATCTGAAATATGGAGTGACGCTTTTGCCCCTTCAGGGCGTATTGATCAATTCAACCTACCCAGGGCGTTGCCCTGGGCTGTGCACTGCTGCCCCTTCAGGGCGTAAAATAACCTGTGAATATGGCTACACTATATCGGCAACGAAGTCGACACATTCTTACATCATTCAGCAATATATCATCACTCGGAATACTGGATGAGCCAAAAAAAGGGAGCCTGAAAAGACTCCCTTTTTCGTGATTCCGTAGGGATTCGAACCCTAGACCCACGCCTTAGAAGGGCGTTGCTCTAAT
>SFEK01000244.1 GCA_004557285.1 Bacteroidales bacterium
CACCACTCGAAACTTGCAAGTCGCTATGGGGTTCGTTGGCAACTACGCCCCGCATGGACTTTCACCACAGATGTATGACATGCCCGTCATACTAAAAAAGGCATTGCACAGCCTTCTGAACTGCACAATGCCCTCGAAAACCACTTATTTCATTTATTTGTCGAGCAAGATGTTCATCATCTCGCAAGCTGCCTTGGCAACACTTGTGCCAGGACCGAAGATGGCAGCAACACCAGCCTTGTAGAGGAAGTCGTAGTCTTGTGCGGGGATAACACCACCGGCAATAACCATAATGTCCTCACGACCCAGTTTCTTCAACTCTTCGATGAGTTGGGGAACAAGCGTCTTGTGACCTGCGGCAAGTGAAGAGACACCCACTACATGGACGTCGTTCTCAACAGCCTCGCGGGCGGCTTCGGCAGGAGTCTGGAACAATGGTCCCATATCAACATCGAAACCACAGTCGGCATATCCTGTTGCTACTACCTTGGCACCACGGTCGTGACCGTCCTGTCCCATCTTGGCAACGAAGATACGTGGGCGACGACCTTCTTTCTTTGCAAACTCTTCTGTGAGCTGACAAGCAACATCGAAGTCCTTGTCGTTCTTGCTTTCTGATGAATACACGCCTGATATTGTTCTGATAATTGCTTTATAACGGCCTACTACCTCTTCGCAGGCATCACTGATTTCTCCCAATGTACAACGCAACTTGGCGCATTCCACAGCCTGGGCAAGAAGGTTGCCTTCGCCTGTGCGTACAATCTCGGTGAGTTTCTTGAGAGCTGTCTGGCAAGCCTCTTCGTCGCGGGCTGCACGAACCTTGGCAAGGTTCTCTTCCTGCTGCTTGCGCACAGCGGTGTTGTCCACCTCAAGGATATCGATAGGATCCTCGTGGTCGAGACGATACTTGTTGGTACCTACGATGGTCTGTACACCAGAGTCGATACGGGCCTGTGTACGGGCTGCAGCCTCCTCGATACGCATCTTGGGCACTCCGGTCTCGATGGCCTTGGCCATACCGCCGAGCTTCTCGATTTCCTGGATATGCTCCCATGCCTTGTGAACGAGTTCGTTGGTGAGGGTCTCAACATAGTAAGAACCTGCCCATGGGTCGATGTGCTTGCACACCTTGGTTTCGTTCTGAATGTAGATCTGAGTGTTACGTGCGATACGGGCAGAGAAGTCGGTAGGCAGGGCGATGGCCTCGTCGAGCGCATTGGTGTGGAGCGACTGGGTGTGACCCAACACGGCTGCCATAGCCTCGATACAGGTACGACCCACGTTGTTGAACGGATCCTGCTCGGTGAGCGACCAACCTGAGGTCTGGCAGTGGGTACGCAGAGCAAGCGACTTGGGGTTCTTGGCGCCGAAGCTCTTCACAATCTTGGCCCACAGCAAACGACCTGCACGCATCTTGGCAATTTCCATGAAGTGGTTTACACCAATAGCCCAGAAGAATGACAGACGGGGAGCGAAGGCATCTACATCAATACCTGCGTTCACACCTGCACGGAGGTATTCCATACCGTCGGCAAGCGTGTAAGCCAACTCGATGTCTGCTGTTGCACCGGCCTCCTGCATGTGGTAGCCGGAAATAGAGATAGAGTTGAACTTAGGCATGTTCTGCGATGTGTATTCGAAGATGTCTGCGATGATCTTCATGGAGAATGCAGGCGGATAGATATAGGTGTTGCGCACCATGAACTCCTTGAGGATGTCGTTCTGGATAGTACCGGCCATCTCCTCAAGCTTTGCACCCTGTTCCAGACCAGCCACGATATAGAAGGCGAGGATAGGAAGCACGGCACCGTTCATTGTCATCGACACCGACATCTTGTTCAATGGAATACCGTCGAAGAGCACCTTCATGTTCTCCTCGTTGCAGATAGACACACCGGCCTTGCCCACATCGCCTACCACACGCTCGTTGTCGGGGTCATAGCCACGATGGGTGGGGAGGTCGAATGCCACAGACAAACCTTTCTGTCCAGAGGCGAGGTTGCGGCGATAGAATGCGTTGGATTCCTCAGCGGTAGAGAAACCTGCATACTGGCGGATGGTCCAAGGGCGGAACGGGTACATCATAGAGTACGGACCACGGAGATAAGGAGGGATACCTGCCGTGAAATCGAGGTGTTCCATGCCTTCAAGGTCTTCCTTGGTATAAACGGGCTTTACTTCGATATGCTCGGGAGTCTTCCAGTTGGGAGCGATACCGTTAGCCTTCTGCCACTCGGCACCATTCTCGTTCTTGATGCCGGCGTAAATATTGATATCTTTAAAATTCTTTCTCATGAC